>NZ_JEYB01000017.1:0-80519 GCF_000582255.1 Acinetobacter sp. 1566109
AATTTGTCATTGTAATTTTGATACCCAGCTGATCTGCATTTTTTGCTGTTTGATATGCGTCAAATTGAGCAAGCTGTGAAGGCGTACACGGCCTATTAAAGCAGGAAGTCGGAGCCACTGTAGTTGATGAAAAATTACTATAACTACGCACAAATGCTGGATATTGACCAGCTTGAACACTATTTGTGCGAATATTTTCAGCTAACCCCCTCATGACTATCATCGCCTGAGATTTAGTTAATGCTTCTGAAGATGCGTCCATTGCCCTGATCTGAAGTGCTACATAACCAAGTACTCCTATTGCAAGTAGAATTAAAGCAACTAAAACTTCTATTAAACCAACACCTGCTTGAACTTTCAGATTGTTTAAATGCATTAGCATGTCTCCTCAGCTTTAAAAACCAAAGCTCCAAGTTTTGTAAGTATAAAATTTTTCTTTTTATTTATTCTTGAATTACAAATAGATATAAGTGCATCCTGAGTAATATTACTCACAACTCCATTTGCGTTAAATGTTAAAGTAGTGATAGCTAAAGAACTTTGGGTATTATCAGCAGCTATATTTTTTAGCGTTAGAGTGTTGTTAGAAGTAGGTTGCCAATTTAATAAAGTGGCAGTATTAGAAGCCGCTGAATTCAAATTAACTGAAACATTCTGACGACCAAGCACAGCCTGACTTTTCGCCTCAGATAGAGTGCTAATTAAATCTCTTTGATTAGTATCTAAACGTTTACTTTCTAATAAATTTGACATAGACGGCGCAGCCATCATTGCAATAATAGCCATGACTGCAATTGTTACGATGAGTTCCACTAAGGTGAACCCTTCTTGCGGAGTAATTCCCCTCATCCCCATAACCCCAAATAAATTTAAAACTTTTTATTTCTATATAAATTTTACGTTCTACTTTTACAAAACGAATACAAACCAGATAAAGGGTATAAAAAAACAGATAACCGTCATTTGACAATCATCTGTTTAAATTTTTTAAAATCAATATGTTAAATAAGTCACATTTTATGCTTGAGTAACATGAATACGTAACTCTTTAGGAAGACTAAAAGTAATATTTTCTTCACGCCCTTCTAACTCTTTAGGTGCTTGGGCTCCCCAATCCTGTAAACGTTGAATCACTTGTTTAATTAAAATTTCTGGAGCAGAAGCGCCTGCTGTAACGCCAATTTTACAAGTATCATTGAACCATGATTGTTCAAGCTGATCAGCGTTATCTACTAGATAAGCAGCTTTCCCCATACGTTCAGCAAGCTCTCGTAAACGATTCGAATTTGATGAATTAGGTGATCCAACAACTAATACGACATCGCATTTTTCAGCTAAATCACGTACGGCATCTTGTCTATTTTGAGTTGCATAACAAATATCATCTTTGCGTGGCCCTTGAATTTTAGGGAACTTCGCACGCAAAGCATCAATGACTTTCGCAGTATCATCAATAGATAAAGTCGTTTGTGTAACAAAAGCTAATTTTTCTGGATGTCTGACTTCAAGCGCTGCTACATCGGCTTCATCTTCGACCAAATAAATGTCACCGCCTTTTAATTTGTCATATTGTCCCATTGTTCCTTCAACTTCTGGGTGCCCTTCATGACCAATTAAAATCGCTTCTGTACCTTCACGGGCATATTTAGTCACTTCAATATGCACTTTCGTAACAAGCGGACAAGTCGCATCAAAAACTTTGAGACCTCGACGCTCTGCTTCTTGCTGAACCGCTTTTGAAACTCCGTGCGCACTGAAAATTACAATAGAATCATCTGGCACTTGATCCAGCTCATCAACGAAAACAGCCCCTCTTTGACGTAAGTCATCTACCACAAATTTATTGTGTACAACTTCATGACGCACATAAATAGGTGGATTAAAACATTCCAAAGCCCGATTGACGATTGCTATGGCTCGATCAACACCGGCACAAAAACCACGCGGATTAGCTAACACAATTTCCATAACAGCCTCAAAATTAATAAAACAGGGGAAGTTCTCGTAAATATTTGCAGTTAAAACTATTCAGTTTAAACGCACGGTACACTACAATAGCGAAGATATTTTATCATATCAGGAAAAATATCATGTCGGGTCTATTGTTTGTCGTTTCTGCTGCATCAGGAACGGGCAAAACATCTTTGGTGAAAGCCCTACTTGACCGTGTGAGCAATTTACATGTTTCAGTTTCGCATACTACCCGAGGTCAACGACCAGGTGAGTTAGATGGTGTTCACTATCATTTCACAAGAAAAGATGTCTTTTTAGACCAAGTAAATCAAGGTGGATTTATTGAATACGCTGAAGTATTTGGTAACTACTACGGCACTTCTCAAGCAACTGTTAAACAACAATTAGCTCAAGGGCATGATGTCTTGCTTGAAATTGACTGGCAAGGTGCTGAGCAAGTACGTAAACTCTTTCCTGAATCTAAACAGATCTTTATTTTACCACCTACTCAATTCGATTTACGTCAACGGTTATCTAACCGTGGCACAGACTCTGTGGAAGTCATCGAACATCGCTTAAGCTGTGCTGTGGAAGACATGCAACACTATGTAAATTTTGATTACATTATTATTAATGATGACTTTAATAAAGCACTTCATGAGCTTGAAGCAGTAATTACTGCAAACCGCTTAGTGTTATCTCAACAAGCAAATAGATACCAAGCATTAATTCAGGACTTGATTACTCCTCAACCAAAACAGGAATAACTTGAGTCTAGAACGAAAGCCTTTTATACTATTTAGTCTGTTCAAATTTACCATTCCAAAACGAGAACTTTTATGGCACGCGTCACCGTTGAAGATTGTTTAGATCATGTAGACAACCGTTTTGAGCTTGTGCTCGTTGCAAGTAAACGTGCTCGTCAATTGGCACGTCAAGGCATGGAGCCAACTGTAGAATGGGATAACGACAAACCAACAGTTGTTGCTTTACGCGAAATCGCTGTAGGTCACGTAACGAAAGAAATTCTTAAACAACGTGAGCAAGATTATCAAACTTCTAGTCTTGATCTTGCCCTTTCTACAAACAGTTTAAATTTAGAAGGTTTTTCTTTCTAATTACTCCTGTTTCTATAAAAAACCATCGTTTCTTTGCGATGGTTTTTTATTTGGCTTCTTTATATTTAAAAACATATTGGCAAAAGCAATTATTTTCATTGAAAAAAAAATACACTTTTTCAAACGAAAAAATTGACAAGTTCCGCAATATGCTTTTCATTAAGAAGTAGATAGATTTAGTTTTTTAAGTAACAGAAAAAGGGTGGTCTATGCCAGGCGAAGAGGTCAGCCAAGCCAAGCAACAGCTCAAATTAATTATCGAACCTTACTTATCAGTAAGTGAAGTCGAGAAAGTGCTTGCTGCCTGTGATTTTGGAGATCTGGCACACACTGGTATTACCCGTAAAAGTGGTGAACCTTATATTCTGCATCCTATTGCTGTCAGCTGTATCTTAGCTAATATGCGTTTGGATCCTGAAACTTTAATGGCAGCGCTCTTACATGACGTCATTGAAGATACTCAATATACCAAAGATGATATTATTGAGCGCTTCGGGCAAACAGTTGCAGAACTCGTTGATGGCGTAACTAAGCTAAGCCAGTCAAGCGATAAAGAATATAATAAAGCCGCATCTTTCAGAAAAATTCTGCAAGCAACCTTACAAGATCCACGCGTTATTATTATTAAACTAGCTGATCGCTATCATAATATGACCACATTGGGTGCTCTGCGTCCCGATAAACGTGCTCGTATCGCGCAAGAAACTTTTGATATTTTTGTACCTATGGCAAGATTAGTCGGCATGAATGAGATGGCTGATAATCTTGAAAATTTATGTTATCAAAATCTTGATTTAGATATGTTTGATAACGTTCAAAATGCTTTACTTCAAACCAAACCCGAACGATGTAAATATCAAAGTATTTGGGAACAAAATCTTGCAGAGCTTCTGCACAACTATCACATTCAAGGTCGCATTAAAAAGAAAAATAATAATATTGAGTTATTACGCCATTTCGTTAAAAACGAAATGGATTTACAAGAGCTGACTCATAGTCATGCTTTTGAAATCGTTTTACAGTCTATTGCTGACTGCGACCGCTTAGTGGCAGCATTAAAAGAAAATTTCCAAGTCATCCAATATCAAGATCATATCCGCCGTCCACTACCTGGCGGGAATCAGTCTTTACTGATCAAGCTCAAAGGCGAAAAAACTACGCTATCACTCACCATCCAAACTGAATTGATGCGTAAAGCTGCCCGTTTTGGTGTGGTATTAGGTGAAAATGCTCCACAAACTTGTCGCTCTGCCATTCAGGCATCAATGCAAAATTTAAATACACTCATTGATAGTGAATGCGCTAAGACAACTTTTAACGATTTACTTGATTATCTACATCAAGAAAAAATTTGGGTCTATACCCCACATGGTCAATTACATGAATTACCACAAGGGGCAACAGTAGTCGATTTTGCCTATTCAGCTAGTCTTTTCTTGGGTAACCATGCGGTAGGTGCGAAAGTTGATGGTGAAATTAAGCCACTTTCAACCCCCCTAGTCAGTGGACAAGTTATTGAGATTATTACTGATGTTTTAGCAACACCAAATCCAGATTGGCTTAGCTTTATTAATACTCAGAAAGCTCGTCGTGCTTTACAACACGTGCTCAAAGATCAAGATATTGAAGAACAACGCTTAGTGGGTGCCCAAGCACTTTCACGCGCTTTGAAACTCTTTAATCGTTCAATCAACGACCTTTCAGATGCAGATTGGCTAGATCTTTTACAATGGCGTCATATTGACAATAAAAATGCATTATTTGAGCAAATTGCAGTTGGAGATTTACTTCCTCAACTTGTAGCCAACCATTTGTTTGCAAATGATAAACATCCACAAGTAGAAAATTCGGACCGATTAATTCAAGGTACTGAAGGTATCGATGTTAAATATGCTCACTGCTGTAACCCAATTTTAGGCGATTTAATTCAAGGTCATTTAACACGTCGTGGCCTAATTGTGCATCGTATTCGTTGTCATAATTTACTTCATGAACAACATCTACACCCAGAAAATATTATGCCACTTCAATGGAAAGCAGATGATGTAGATGATGTACGATTTACGGCCTACCTTGCGATTTATATGGCAATGAATGATGAACAGATATCAGATCTCATCTATCAATGCCGTAAAAATAATGCGGGGGTGGAAATGGTGCATTCCAATGAGCAACGTACTTTCGTCAATATTGTAGTCAACAATCGTAAACATATTGCGAAAGTCATTCGTGATTTACGAATGCACTATGGATTCCCACGTATTGAGCGTTTGGATGCCCCTGCTCCACAAGCAGAAGTTTCTAAAGTCAGCTAAAAATTGTTCTACTTTACTAAAATCTAACTTTCCATAAGCACCTAATTAATTAAATCGATGATACTTTTGTCAAAACCTATCATCGATTATGATGGAAAAAGATTTAATCAAGGAGAACCAAATGTCCCGCCAAGTCATTCATACTGAAAATGCCCCTGCTGCTATCGGCACATATTCTCAAGCTATTTTAGTAGGTAACACACTCTATCTATCAGGGCAAATTGGTTTAGACCCTTACAGTATGGAACTTGTAGACGGTATTGAAGCTCAAATCCGCCGTGTATTCGATAATCTCAAAGCAGTATGTGAAGCTGCGGGTGGCTCACTTGCAGATATTGCAAAGCTCAATATTTTCCTTACTGATTTATCTAATTTCCAGCTTGTAAACCAAATTATGGGCGAATATTTTGCTCAGCCATACCCAGCTCGTGCAGCACTTGGGGTAGCAAGTCTACCTAAAGGCGCATTAGTAGAAATGGATGGAATTGTAATTATTAATCAATAAGATAAATATTTAAGGAAAAAAATAATCCTTAAATATTTAGTTCTAAAATTAGATACCGCTATGCTTAGAAATCTAAACAACCATTAGATTTCCGCTTAGGCGGTATTTTTTTATCCAAAATCCCAATAAAGATAAATGAGATTTTAAATGAATTTCATTGACAAACGATAATAATTATCAATAATATCAATTATCGCATTTATATTTGGGGATTACTCCCATGTACGTTTGCTTGTGTCGTGGCATTACCGATCAGGATATTAAAGACGCTATTGAAAATGGCGCTGAAAGCTATCGTGAAATTCGCGATTTGCTTGACCTCGGTACTTGCTGTGGACGCTGTGCACCAGAAGCACGTGCTATTATTAGTGAAGAATTAGCAGAAATTGCTGCGCGCATTTCTGTAGCTGCATAATAAAAATTAGTATTTAACAGTAAATTATTGACTCCTCCACCGCTTTTTGCGGAACGTTAATTGTTCCTCATTCAAGCGGTTTTTTTTGGAAGGAAATTCAGCTTTACCAATATTGTGTTGTTTTTGATTGCGATTTTCATTTGCTGTTCTATAAATTACTCGCCATATCTGTGAATGTTTACTAAAATGAATTCATAGATTGCCTTAATTGGATTAAGGCAGAAATTGTTTTGGAGTAGCTACAATGAAAGGCAATCGTGATGTAATCAATCAGCTTAACCAAGTGCTGTATCATCATTTAACTGCAATTAACCAATACTTTTTACACTCTCGCATGTTTAATGACTGGGGAATTGAACAACTCGGTTCTGCTGAATATAAAGAATCAATTCGTCAAATGAAGCATGCCGACAAGATTATTGAACGTATCTTATTTTTAGAAGGACTTCCTAATCTTCAACATCTAGGTAAATTGTATATTGGTCAGCATACAGAAGAAGTTCTGCAATGTGATATTCGCAAAGTGAAAGAAAACATTGAAGCTATTCAAAAAGCAGTTGCATTAGCTGAAACAGAACAAGACTATGTAACACGTGATTTGGTACAAGAAATTTTAGAAAAAGAAGAAGAATACTGGGATTGGTTAGATACTCAAATTGACCTTATCGGTAGCGTTGGTATCGAAAACTATATCCAGAGCCAAATGTAATTTCTCATAAAAAAATCCCCTTGAAAACAAGGGGATTTTTTTATTTATCTTTTAATAATTGCGGCAGTGTTATTTGCTGTCCATAAAGGTGCTGCAAAATAAATATTTGTCGCTCTGCCTGATCTATTTTTCCATTATAAGCAAGTAACTGAGCATATTTACGTAAATTATAGGGGGTTGCTTTGTTCTTCACAAAATTTCCCCATTGAACTAACTCTGCTTCAGATAAAGTTACATGAGGATTAAGCGCAATCCACTTTAAACGCTGCTCAAATTGGGTTAGAACAAAAATCTGGTCACTTCCCATAAGCTCGGCATTTGGCTGCTTATTTTTAAATAGTAAATTACTATTCATGACATATACGTTGTAATCACGCCAAATTGCGATCATAAGTATTAAGCTAATACCCCAAATTAAATGCAGAAGATGTTTACCTAGTACAAAACCTTTCAGTATTGGAGTCTGTGCTTGAATTACACCCAATAAAAAGCCACAAGTCAGTAAGAAATAAGCATAACGCTGCGGAAATTCTAACATGGCATGAATAAGTACTGTACAGACCATCATCACTGCAATAATCGAAATTGTTTCTTTCGCTTGTTGATTTAACCAAAACAACCAAAATGTAAAGTAAGCAATAATCACGATACCAATTGGAATACCATTCCAAATAATAAGATCTAGCAATACATTGTGAGCACTAGTCGTCCATTCTGCTGTTGGGAAAAGAGTATAAGCAGACATTTGAGCAACACTAGTTTGGTTCCACCCATATCCCAACCAAGGATGTTGCTGTACAGCGAGTAACATTTGCGTCCAGATATTAAAACGCAAATAACCAGAACTTGCCCGTTCAGCCAAGCTACTCGCCTGAGTTATATCTGTATGCGACCATGCCTCAATTAAGCTTGTAAGAAACGGTAAAACTAAGCCCGCCATGAGGAAAAAGCCAGCACACCATAATAAGCCTTGAAAAAGTCCAAAACGCTTCGGTTTGTTAAATTGCTTAATAGCCCAATAGGTGAGTAAAAATGGAAAAACAATCCAAGAAGTGCGTGATTGACTTAGGACAACTGCAAATAAAATAGTTAGTGCTGATGGCAAGAGTAACCAAACTGAAGCCTTGTTCTTTTCATATAAATATAAGCATCCTAATAACCCCATAATGAGAAAGGTTGCCATATTATTGGGTTGGCCAAAGTTACCGTAAGGTCGATTACCAATTAAATGCAACATATGTGCAAAATGCGTATCAATATTTAACCACTGGCAAACCGCAATAAAGCTAGTTGCAACTGAAACAATAACAGCAAGTAGGCTAAACCCTGTAAAAATTTGGTCCCGCTGCTGATAATCTAATGACAGGTTATAGCCAGCCACAACCATAAACCAAAAGCCTAATAAGTAAAGTGAACTTAACAAAGCTGTATTAAAATCAAAAACCAGACCAAAAGCCCACTGCACCACTGGAATTAAAATAAATGGCAATAGTAATAATTGTGCCCGCGGAATTTTTATATTTTGATAAAAAAGTGCAGCTACGGCACTTAGACCTGCCGCAAAGGTACTCATTTCACTAGAAAACATCACCCAAGGGTTATAGTGAAATGGAGATAGCCATGCAAAACCTAACAGGATTGCTGCGAGGAATAAAAAGAATACTTGCATAGTGACAGGTTATAGGCCAAAAACTTGAGAAGGATTATACATGGAAGCCAAAAAGAATTTGTAATGAAGTCGATGCATGTAATTTACAAACAAAATAACTCAAGGAATCTGTACCACTGGAACTAGATGCTCTGCACCACCATAAAACCAAAAATTCGGAGCCATTCTTCCTACATAACTGCCGCATCCCCAGCACATTAAATCTTGTCCTAAATACATTATTGTAATGTATAAAAATAAAGTTCCCCATAAGCCAATAAGTACTTTTGTAAATAAAGAAGAATATTTGGAACTAGGAGATAATTTGCTTTGAGAAAATGCAAAAGCTAGAAATAATATACAAGCAATTTGTGAAGCGGGATATACCATATTACCAGAGAACATTGCATCAATTAAAATTGCAGCAACACCAGCTTTTGCAATGGGTAAAATCTCCTTATCTAAGAATAATTTTATAAATTGATAAGTCATCCAAACTAAAAATATACATCCAACCATCCCCCATTCAAAAATTAACCTTAAATAAAGATTATGTATATGATATCCATATTTATATTGTATTTTAGATAAATATCCTCCTCCTACACCAGTAAACGGATACTGTTTCCATTGATCAAAGACAAAATACCACATCTCTGCACGCAACGATGTTCCCGCTCTTATTACTGTCATTGTATTTTGTTTTGCAAAATATACTGTACTTTTATAAACTATAAATGCAGCAAATATGTAAAAAGTTGTTTTTAGAGCCAGCCTACGGTTTTCCTTTGATAAGAGAAAAAATATAAGCAACCCAGTTATGATTGCAGACAAAGCAGAACGTGCACCATCAAAAAAACATGCTAGAGAGAAAAAGAAAATTGCGAATGGATAAAAGTAATGAAGATAAGGATATTTCTTATTTTGTAAAAAAATCAGAAAGAAAAATAGAGGAACAATAACGCTATCATAGATCCGAATCGTACCAGAGTTAAATTGCCAATTAAACCATTGTTGATGAATAATAAAATTAGTAATAGAAATAAGAATAAATAAACATGGAATAAACGCTGAAACTATAATTAAGACTATGCCATGTTGTATATTTTTTATACTTCTTAATTCATAAGTTAAAGTAGAAAATATAAATAGTAATGCTATCGCAGACCAAAGTTCTTGAAATTCAAAAATTCCCCAATTTATTTGTTGAATTAATATGAATAAACCGATAATAAAAAAGTTAATGTGAGTATAGATTGAATATCCTATTTTTTTTGTGAAGATCATTATTAATAAAGCACATAGTGCTAAAGGAAACTGTAATAAGCGAAGTTCATCATATTGAAAAATAGACCAACCAACTTGATAGCCCAATAAGGCTGCGATAAGATAAAATCCTATTAAAAGGAATAATATATTATTTTTTAACATATTTATTTTCTTTAATAAAAAGAGAGGACGAAACCTCTCTTTTTATTATATTCTTATTAAGAACCTGCAACAGTTAATGAATTAGGTAAATATTTATCATCAATAGTTGTACCAGAAGCTGCTTTGCTTAAAACACCATTATCGTTAGTTTGTAATGCAAGAACTTTAGCGGCAATTTTACTTGAAACACCAGTCGTTTTAAATGTATAAGTGATACCGCATACGAGGTTATTTGCAGCAGCAGTGCCACTTATAGTTGTGATAGTGGCACTACCATATTTACCTGATACAGTATCTGTTCCAGCGACAGCAGATGTCGCACCACCAGAAAAGCAAGAATTGCTTTGAAGATTAGTTTGAATATTCGTTTTCAAACCATCAGCAATAGTCATTGCTTCAGAAGCTTGAGATTTAGCAATATAATCCTGATAAGCAGGAATCGCGATCGCTGCCAAAATACCAATAATCGCTACAACGATCATGAGTTCGATTAATGTAAAACCTTTTTGTGCATTCATAGCCTTTTCCCCAAAGATTGTATGTATGTTTTTATATAAGCTTTTTGAGCTATAGAATATAATGCAGCAACCATGCCAACTTTTATTTTTATTAAAAAACAAAGATTTATAAATACTTTAAACTTATTCGAGATGCTAAAGCAGTAAATAAGTGACAAAAATTGTCACTATAATTTTTTTAGAATTAAATCACTAATAAAAATTTCTTCACAGCCTATTTCTTTTTTTTACTTTTTAATGTGACAAAAATCTCTTTAAAAATACATGATTAGATGACATTTTTTGTCAGTCAGTTTATTGTCCAAATTTTTTAAAACAGCTAGATTTTATGTAGATAATTTAATTAATAATGATAGGTGCATTACCCAATTCATTATTCTGATCTGGTATATTTTCATCGTAAAACCGAGACATCACATCACCAATTTGCTGAACCCCAATCACTACAGCTTGTAGATACTGCTTTTGTTTAAGCTGCTGCACAATAGACTCACAAATCTGTTGCCATACCTGCTCAGTCGTCGCGCTACGAATACCACGATCAAATATAATTTCTACTGTGCGTTCACATAAATTTAAATAGAGCAGTACACCGCTATTAAGTTCAGTATCCCAAACCCCAAGTTCTGCAAATAATTGCTGCGCCCTTAAGCGCGTGTTCTGCCTATATGCTTGTGAACAAGGAATATGCCCTTCTATAACGACCTGTATTTCACCAACATGACCAAGTTCTGCTTGTTGAACAGCTTCAGCAATAGCTTGTTTATCCCTTTTACTAAAATAGCGGCTACTAGCAGGAAAATAGCAAAGATGCTTAAACCAACGTTTTAAACTTGGCTCTACATATTCCTCAATTTTTGGTTGAGTAATAATTTGTGTTGTTTCTGATGTTGTTACCATGACCCTGAAGCACCTCCACCACCAAAACGACCTCCACCGCCGCCATAACCGCCGCCTCCACCACCGAAGCCGCCTCCGCGTCCACCCCCACCAGAACCACTTAAAATAGCCTGTAAAATAAGTTGGGCAATTGAGGTAATGAGTAAAAAGAAAATACCAAATCCAAGTAATAAACTAGTGACCAAGCCAGCACCGTTTACAAAGCCTGCTACCGCGGCAGCAACACCTGCTGTAGAAGCACTAAGAGGTCGACCAACAATAAACGAGCCTACAATTCCGGCAATAAGAATAAACAACGCCATTGTCAAAGTAGTTTGTTTGGCTTGTTGTTCTTCGGCAGCCTGATGTTGGCGCTCTTTTAAATCTTGAGCAGCTTGCTGAGCAACTTCCGGATCTAGATTTAAAATCCTTCCGATTTCATCAAGACCAGCGTTTAATCCTTGAGCATATTGGGCTTGTTTAAAATAAGGTGTAATTTGATTTCGAATAATTCGACTTGCCACAATATCAGGCAATACGCCTTCTAAACCATATCCAGTCAAAATTTGTATTCTATGATCATTAATAGCAACTGCGATAAGTAAACCATTATCTCGTTTACTCGAACCAAGTTGCCATTTTTCACCGACACGTAAAGCGTAATCAAATATATCTTCTTGGCCTGTGGTCGGTACAATCACAATACCTATTTGTGCCTTACCTTGCTGGTATAGATTTAAAATTTTCTGATTGAGTTGCTGCTTTTCAGCTTCACTCAAAATATTGGCTTGATCAATAACAGGCTGATTTAATGTTGGTAAACCACGAATTGATTCACCATCAGCCATGTCATTCGCAACATGAGCTTGAGGCGCGGCACTTGAAGCAGCCTGCTCATTGATTTTAGGTTTCGATGCTTGAGCTTGCTGCTGTTGAATAATTTTACCTGCCACCACAGTATCAGTTTCATCTGTAGCAGTGGCAATATTATTCTCACTCCAAGCCGCACTCTGAAACAGAACACTGCAGCAGAGCACTATTAAGGTAATAACAAACACCTTAATTTGCTTAAACTGAAGCAATATAGTATTTCTCATGCAGCTCTTCCTTGATTTAAATTAATCGAAAGAAACTTTTGGAGCCTGCTGAGCCGATGCTTCTGCAGAGAAATTAGCTTTTGGATGCATACCAATCACTTTCGCTGTTACAGCTTGTGGGAACTGACGGACATAAGAGTTATAGTCTTGAACAGTTGTAATATAACGATTACGTGCCACAGCAATTCGGTTTTCTGTACCCTCAAGCTGAACCTGTAATTCTTGGAATTGGGTATTGGCTTTTAAGTCTGGGTAATTTTCTGAAACAGCAATCAGTCGAGATAACGCACCAGTTAACTGGCTTTGCGCTTGTTGATATTTTTCAAGTAATGCTGGGTCTTCCAATACTTCTTTATCGACCTTCAAGCCTGCTACATTTGCACGTGCCTGAGTTACTTCAGTTAATACTTGCTCTTCATGCTTAGCATAACCTTTAACTACGTTTACAAGATTTGGTACTAAATCTGATCGACGTTGATATTGGTTCTGTACCTCAGACCAAGCCGCTGTTACAGCCTCATCTTTGACCTGTAAAGTATTATAGCCACAGCCGGAAAATAGTAAGGTGCTTGCAAGTGTTGTCGCGATTACAAGTTGTTTAAACGTTTTCATCGTCACTTTATCCTCAAGTTTTTCTTTATATTTTTAACCTCTTGTCTCGATTGTATGATGAATTTGGCATTATTGTGTTGCTTTTATTTTATAGATTTAAAAAAACCGGATCTTTAAATCCGGTTTTTTTATTCTAGCTTGGCCTTAACTTTGTTTCCTTTTGGAAACTTGTCATTTGATATTCATCGGCCAAATAACTTTTCCAATAATCGACCATATGACCATAATCTTTTTGACTCGGGTGGAAGTCCTTTTTGTAATAAGCAAAATATTCAGGAGTTAGCTGTATAAGCATTTTAGCAAGCAAATATAGCCCAAATAAGTTACCTCCGACTTTAGGCAAGCTTTTCCATTTATCTTGCCAAAATAACCGCGTCGTACCATAGAAAGCAAGACTCGCAAATCCCGTAGTAACACTACGCATGAGTAAACGGCGAATACGATCATCACCATATACATGTTGGTACACATCAAATGCAACTGAACGATGCTCAATTTCCTCAATAGCATGCCAGACCCAAAGCTTTAGCGCATCTTGGTCCAAAGTTTTTAATAATTCAGGATGCTGTAAAATATACCCTCCAAGCAAAGCCGTAAAATGCTCAAATGCACATGTCAATGCCAGCTGTAGCTTAGGAGAAATTGTTCTTAAATATTTATCACGCTCATTCAACCAAGCCTGAAAACGATCCAGATTATAATCATCACGGCGCCAAGCCTCATTAAATTCACTATGCGCTTTCGAGTGCATCGCTTCTTGTCCAATAAATGCCGCAATCTGGGCCTGCAATTGGGGATCGGAAACTTTGTCACGTACATTACGCACGCTATTTACAAAAAACTGTTCTCCTACGGGAAATGTTGAAGAGAGTGCAGTTAAAAAATGGGACATTAAAGGCGAATTTGCAAAATAATAGCGCTTGATTGCTTGAGGATTAAACTCAAGGCGACGCACTGTAATACCCAACGCTTTTCGACGATTTAAATATGATTTTTCTGCCGTCATACCTGCGATGTTCATGCTCAACACCTACTGTAGTGAAGAAGGAAGCTTTGAGTATCTCTTGCAACTAAGGGGCCAAAAAGGGCAAAAAAGCTTATTGTATTTGCCAAAAACGTCAAACTGATTAACGGTAAAAAATAAAGCCTGCATATAGCAGGCTTTATCAAAAACTTTAATAATGATTTTTTAGATTAAACACCAAGATAATCTAAAATACCTTCAGCAGCTTGGCGACCTTCCCAAATAGCTGTAACTACAAGATCTGAACCACGCACCATATCACCGCCAGCAAAGATTTTCGGGTTTGATGTCTGGAATTTAAATTCTTGGTGCTCTGGTGCAACTACACGACCTGAACCATCAAGATTAATATTCACATTACCAAACCAGTCTGCTGGACTTGGACGGAAACCAAACGCGAGTAAAACTGCATCTGCCGGTAAAATTTCTTCCGAACCCGGAATTGGCTCAGGGCTACGGCGGCCACGACTATCTGGTTCACCCATCTGCGTCGTTACCACTTTTACGCCTGTCACTTTGCCATTCTCACCAACAATTTCGATTGGTTGGCGGTTAAACAAGAACTTTACGCCTTCTTCATACGCATTTTTTACTTCACGTGCAGAACCTGGCATATTGCTTTCATCACGGCGATATGCACAAGTTACATCATGAGCACCTTGACGCAATGAAGTACGGTTACAGTCCATAGCGGTATCACCACCACCAAGAACAATAACTTTTTTACCGTCTAAGCTAATGTATTCACTTGGATCTTTTTCCCAACCTTGGCAACGGTTCACGTTAGAGATCAAGAAATCAAGCGCATCATAAACACCATCAAGATCTTCACCCGGGAAACCACCTTTCATGTAGGTATAAGTTCCCATTCCCATGAATACTGCATCATATTCAGCAAGTAATTCATCAATAGTGACATCTTTACCAATTTCAGTATTTAAGCGGAATTCAATACCCATGCCAGTGAAAATTTCACGGCGGCGCTTCATCACATCCTTTTCCATTTTGAATTCTGGAATACCAAATGTCAGTAAGCCACCAATTTCAGGACGCTTATCGAATACAACTGGCTTAACACCACCGCGGGCTAAAATGTCGGCACAACCTAGCCCTGCTGGACCTGCACCAATGATCGCAACTTTTTTACCTGTCCACTTTACATGGGACATGTCTGGGCGCCAACCCAAAGCAAAAGCGGTGTCATTAATATATTTTTCAGCGTTCCCAATAGTTACTGCACCAAAACCATCATTTAAGGTACAAGCACCTTCACACAAACGGTCCTGCGGACACACACGACCACATACCTCAGGTAAAGTGTTCGTTTGATGGCAAAGCTCAGCAGCCTGGAAAATTTGTCCTTCAGCAATGAGTTTTAACCAGTTTGGAATGTAGTTATGTACAGGACATTTCCATTCGCAATATGGGTTACCACAACCTAAACAACGGTGTGTCTGATTAGTGACAGTTTCCGAAGTAAAAGGTTTATAAATTTCCACAAATTCTGCTTTGCGGACAGTAATATCTTTTTTCTCTGGATCTTGACGTGGTACATCCAGAAATTGAAAGTCATTATTTAGGCGTTCTGCCATGTCTCTCTCCGTGGGTAGGCGCGGATTTCCCTGTTGCCCGCACCTGCCTATGTCTTTGCAGTCGTGGAATTATTGTGGATCAGCTTGCGTAGTTTTCAAAAGCGATTGCAAGTTAGCAGCTTTTGGTTTTACAAGCCAGAATTTACGGCTGTAGAAATCGAACTCATTGCGAATTTTATAAGCCCAAGCACTACCAGTTTCTTTAATATGCTCGTCAATAATACGCAACAAGAACTCTTTATGATCTTCCATAGATTCTGTTGAAATACGGGTTAAGTCAATTAACTCGTGGTTGTAGTAATCTACAAAGTCATTATCGAGGTCAAGCACATAAGCAAAACCGCCTGTCATACCTGCACCGAAGTTATGACCCACTTTTCCAAGCACAGTCACAACACCACCAGTCATATATTCACAGCAGTGGTCACCTGCACCTTCAATAACAGCAAACGCACCAGAGTTACGAACGGCAAAACGCTCACCTGCCGTACCAGCTGCAAATAACTTACCGCCAGTTGCGCCATATAAACAAGTATTACCAATAATTGCTGTATTTTGTGTTTGGAAAGGCGAACCTTTTGGTGGGAAGATCGAGATACGACCACCCGCCATGCCTTTACCTACATAGTCGTTTGCATCACCTTCAAGACGGATATGTAAACCACCAGCATTCCAAACACCAAGTGACTGACCAGCAGTACCTGTTAGGTTCATTACAACCGGATGTGCTTCCATACCCAAGTTGCCATAGCGACGAGCAATCTCACCCGATACACGTGCACCAATTGAACGGTCACAGTTCACGACATTAAAGTTGAACTGACCGCCTGCACTTGACTCAATTGCAGGAAGCATTTCTGCAACCATTTTCTCAGCCAATACACCTTTATCAAATGGTGCATTACCTTGTACTTCACAGTACTGCGCTTTACCTTCAGCAGCAGGATGAGAAGTTAACAATGCACTTAAATCAAGGTGAGCATGTTTTTCAGTTTCACCCGGCAATACTTCAAGTAAGTCCACACGACCAATTAAGTCTTTAAGTGAAGCTACACCAAGAGCCGCTAACCATTCACGTGTTTCTTCTGCAATAAAGTGGAAGAAGTTAATGAGCATTTGTGGTTCGCCAATATAGTGCTCTTGACGTAAATGGTCTTGTTGAGTTGCAACACCAGTTGCACAGTTGTTTAAGTGGCAAATACGTAGATATTTACAACCTAATGCAATCATTGGTGTTGAACCAAAACCGAAACTTTCAGCACCTAAAATTGCCGCCTTGATCACATCAAGACCAGTCTTTAAACCACCATCAGTTTGTACACGTACTTTGCCACGTAAGTCATTTACACGAAGTGCCTGATGCGCTTCACTCAAGCCAAGCTCCCATGGAGAACCTGCGTGGTGAATTGAAGAAAGCGGAGACGCAGCAGTACCACCGTCATAACCAGAAATGGTAATAAAGTCTGCATATGCTTTAGCAACACCAGCAGCAATCGTACCTACACCCGGTTCAGATACCAACTTCACAGATACCATTGCTTTTGGGTTAACTTGTTTCAAGTCAAAAATCAGTTGCGACAAATCTTCAATTGAGTAAATGTCGTGATGTGGCGGAGGTGAAATAAGTGTCACACCCGGTACTGAGTAACGTAAACGCGCAATTAAGCCATTCACTTTACCACCTGGTAACTGACCACCTTCACCTGGTTTTGCACCTTGAGCAACTTTAATTTGCAAAACTTCAGCAGAAGTTAAGTAAGCAGGTGTTACACCGAAACGACCAGATGCAATTTGCTTAATTTTCGAGTTACGAATTGTGCCGTAACGTGCAGGGTCTTCACCACCCTCACCAGAGTTTGAACGACCACCAATGGTGTTCATCGCAATTGCAATAGCTTCATGTGCTTCTGGAGAAAGCGCACCTAAAGACATGCCTGCCGAGTCGAAACGAGGCAAGATATCTTCAACCGATTCAACTTGTTCAACTGGGATCGGATTAGTTGTTTTTAACTTAAATAAGTCACGAATAGTCGCTACTGGACGGTTATTTACCAATTCAGCATATTCTTTAAAGTCTTCGTATTTACCAGAGCGAACCGCTTTATGTAGTGAGTTAATCACATCTGGGTTAAACGCATGGTACTCTTTACCAAATACGAATTTAAGCAAACCACCCTGATCAATTGGTTTACGACTTGACCAAGCTGTCGCTGCTAATTTTTTCTGGTCTTTTTCGAGGTCAGCAAATGTTGCACCTTGAATACGACTTGGAACACCTAAGAAACACTGATCTACCACTTCAGAAGATAAACCTACTGCTTCAAAAAGCTGACCACCACGGTAAGAAGCTACTGTCGAGATACCCATTTTCGAAAGAACTTTTAACAAGCCTTTCTCAATACCTTTACGGAAGTTTGCTTGTGCATGAATCGGATCACCTAAAAGCTCACCTTTCGCAATCAAGTCATTGATTACGTCATATGCAAGGTATGGGTAAACAGCAGTCGCACCAAAACCAAGTAATACCGCAAATTGGTGTGGATCACGTGCAAAACCAGTTTCAACCATAATGTTTGCATCAGTACGCAAACCAGTTTTAATGAGGTAATGGTGTACCGCACCCGTTGCAAGAGCAGCGTTTGCAGGTAAGTAACCCTCACGAATGTTTTTATCAGTTAAAACAATTAGGGTTTTACCATCACGAACAGCTTGTGCAGATTCTTCACAAATACGCGTAATTGCCGCTTGTAAACCTTCTGTTTCAGCATAGTTTAAATCAATATCAACTGCCTCATAACCCGCACGCTCAATTGTACGGATTTGCTGCATTTTTGAATTTGACAATACAGGGCTAGAGATGATGATACGATCAGCATGCTCAGGACCTTGTTCGAATACGTTCTGCTCACGACCCAAACAGGTTTCAAGTGACATAACAATTGATTCACGCAGTGGGTCAATTGGTGGGTTTGTCACCTGTGCAAACTGTTGACGGAAGTAGTCGGTCACATGACGTACTTGACGAGACAATACAGCCATTGGCGTATCGTCACCCATAGAACCAACAGCTTCCTGACCGCTCTCAGCGATTGGACGTAACAACTGGTCGCGCTCTTCAAATGTCACCATAAACATTTTTTGAGCTGCTTTTAATGCTTCACCAGTTAAACCTTTATCAACAAGTTGCTCTTCAAGTTCTGGGTTTGCATTTAAGCGAATCGCGTGATCACGTAACCACTCACGGTACGGGCGCATGTTTTTCAAATGAGTACTAACATCTTTAGTATCAAGTACTTTACCTGTTAAAGTATCGACTACCAAGATTTGACCAGGACCTACACGACCCTTGGAAACTACGTCTTCAGGTTCATAGCCCCAAACCCCAATTTCAGATGCTAAGGTAATATAATCATTTTTAGTAATTACCCAACGTGCAGGGCGCAGGCCATTACGGTCAAGCATACAAATCGCATGGCGTCCATCTTGAATAACAAGACCAGCAGGACCATCCCAAGCTTCCATATGTTTTGAGTTGAATTCATAGAATGCACGCAAGTCTGCATCTAGAGTTTCAACGTTTTGCCATGCTGGCGGTACGAGCATACGTAAAGCACGGAATAAATCCATACCACCGCCCACCAAGATCTCAAGCATATTATCCAAGCTTGAAGAATCCGAACCTGTACGGTTTACAATCGGGTTAAGCTCAGTAAGTCCTGGTAATAATGGGTTTTCAAATTTAGGAGTACGCGCTAACGCCCAGTTACGGTTTGCTGTAATCGTGTTGATTTCACCATTATGCGCAAGGTAACGGAATGGCTGAGCCAACGGCCAACGCGGTAATGTATTTGTAGAGAAACGTTGGTGGAATACCACGATATGCGATTTTAAGCGCTCATCTGCCAAATCTGTATAGAACTCAGCAATTGCAGCAGGCATCATCAAGCCTTTATAGCTAATAACTGTCGAGCAAAGCGTAGTCACGTAAAATGACGGATCTTTTTGAAGTTGTTGTTCCGCACGGCGACGCGCCAAGAATAACTTACGGTTAAATTCAACCTCAGTTACACCCATTGGACAGTTCACAATGACTTGTTCAAAAGCTGGTAAAGATTGAAGCGCAATTTCACCTAATGCATCGTTATTTGTAGGGACGATACGCCAAGCGAGTACACGTAAACCTTCTGACTCAATTTCTTTTGTTAAAATATTTTTAGAGTGCTGTGCTAATGCAGGATCAATATTTAAAAATACCGTACCCACAGCAAAAATTTCACTTAGTGTAATATCACTTAGTTTTTTTGCTTCATCACGGAAAAATTGCTTTGGCATCGCCAATAATAAGCCGCAACCATCTCCCGTCTTGCCATCTGCGGCAATACCACCACGGTGCGTCATGCAACTTAAACTGTGAATCGCGGTTTCTACTAGATGATGACTTGATTCACCCTTCATATGGGCAATCAGTCCAAAACCACAGTTATCCTTAAACTCATCAGGCTGATATAAACCTTGAGCGGGAGCTACAGTATTAGGCGATGGCATGTGCATAGCGTACCCTTCTTTCAATAAGGCTCTTTCGAGCGTCAAACAAACAACTTCTTTTTGCGATAGTGCCTACGGATGACAGTTAGCTCAATGTTTCGCAAACAAAAAATTTTGGGCTGATAAGCCAATATACGCCGTTCCATTTTTACGTACACTGGTTTTTGCTAGAAAAATGTTTTGACTTATTTCGCACTCTTTTAAAGCAGTTGGACCCCACGCCTCTGCATAGAATTCACTTCTTAGAGGGCTAAAATAGTTTGCAGCACATTAATAAGCACAACAATAAAGCAAAAAGTGTGCCATATCGGAAAAATTAAACTAAATCCTTATATTTATTATAAATATAGTTATTTTATTCGCGTTATCATGTTAAAAAATGCCTAAATATGCACCACATCTGATCAAAAAATATTATCACATAATCATTTTGCACCATTTTTGCGCATATTATAAGATAAATTAATTCCCTTTTGTGCCCTCATTTGTGGCATTTTTCTGCTGTCCCTCATTGATTCGTGTTTGAGGTGTTCTATTAGGCTGATCAATATTAGAATTTGATTGCTGTACATCAACCACATTTCCTTCTGCATCACGACGAATAATAGTAGTTTTTGTAGCTGAATTAGTTGCAGGAGCTTTAGGCTGAGCATTGGCAGTTCCCGTAGCTACTCCTGACATCAATAATGACTCATCAATTGTAGGTAAAGCAGCCGGACGCAGACGTACTTCATAAAGCTGATTATTGCCACCTTTCATCTCATCTGCCCCTAAGTCATTTACCAGTGAGGCATAACTTGAGAACTGTTGTGGCTGAGGTTTAACTGACTCAGGTAATTGCAGGTTAATTTGTGTTAATTGCTGAATTGCATCTTCTGAGCGTTTAAACGTGCCATAAACCAACACATACTGCTCTGCTTGTTGTTCCCCACTTAAACGGAAATAAATAAATTTATTACGGTCGGTACGATTTTTTAAAAAGTTTTTAATAATATCTTCATCAGAGGCACGAAATAACTCAAGCGTCCATTGTTTTTTATTTTCATTAATAAACTTTGTACCGCGAAACTCAGGTTCATGCTCACCCGAAGCCACAGTACGTGTAGTTAAATCGAGTGGACGAACCTCATCAGCCAAAGCACCTAGGTTAGGTGTTGTAGCAACTTTCTCTGGTTGAATTTGTACAGGCGCCTCAGAGTCAGCGGACTTTTCAACTTCAACCAGTTTTTTGCTATCTGTAATTACCCAAAAAATAAAAGCAAGCAATAAGCAGGCAATACCACCAACCAACCAGATATATTGTTGAACATTCTGCCAAAGTGTACGTGATACAGTCATGCTTTACCTTATTTGTTATCCGTGTTGATTCGCCAAAATAGCCTGTTTCATCAATTCGACATCAAAGTCCTTGGTAATTACTGCTTGTCCAAGTTGCTTTAACAACACCAAACGTAATTGTCCATTAAGAACTTTTTTGTCATGAGCCATATATCCAAGGAAATCATCCAATGGAATTTGTGGACATGATATCGGCAAATTCGCACGTTGAATGATTTTTTTTGTACGAGCTACATCTTCATTTGAGATCCAGCCCAAACGCTGTGATAAATCTGCTGCCATCACCATACCAGTTGCAACAGCCTCACCATGCAACCAAGTACCATAACCTAGATACGACTCAATCGCATGGCCAAAAGTATGACCTAAATTAAGTAAAGCGCGTTCACCTTGTTCTTTCTCATCATTCGCAACAATACGCGCTTTATGAGCACATGAACGATAGACAGCTTCTGCAAGTAAATCAGCATCTCTAGCAACAAGGCCATCCATATTTTCTTCAAGCCAAACCAAGAAATCAGCATCACCTAAAAGTGCATATTTGATCACTTCAGCTAAACCGGCTGAAAGCTCACGTTCTGGCAATGTATTCAATTGTGCCATATCAGCTAAAACGACTTGTGGTTGCTGAAAAGCACCTAACATATTCTTGCCAAGCGGATGATTGATTCCTGTTTTTCCGCCAACACTCGAATCGACTTGTGAAAGCAATGTCGTAGGAACCTGTACAAAATAAACGCCACGTTGGAAACAAGCAGAAGCAAAACCCGCCATATCCCCAATCACGCCACCACCTAAAGCTAAAACAGTACAATCGCGATTAAAGCCGGCTTCAAGCAATGCATCAAAAATTAAATTTAAATGTTGAATATCTTTATATTTTTCGCCGTCAGGTAAAATACAAGTCGCAACCGTTTTACCCAGACTTTTTAATGCTTCTTGATAGTGGCTTAAATATAATGGTGCAACCGTAACATTGCTTACAATCATGACCTGTTGACCATGTATATATGGCTCGAGTAACTGTTTCGGGTCAAGTTGACTACCAATAAAAATAGGATAACGGCGTTCGCCTAATTCAACATGTAAAGTTTGCATGAATTTATAAAACCACTAGTCAGTTCGTCTATTTTAACTTGTTCGCTAGAATAAGTTGCAAAATCTTTTGTGCGAGATCACGTGCAGCACCTTGATTTGTTTCAATCGTATAATGTGCAACTTCTCTATACAGGGGGTCTCTAATCTTTAATAAATCCCGCAATTTTTGTTCAGGATTTTCAACTTGTAATAAGGGTCTGTTTTTATCCCGATAAGTTCTTTGTAGTTGTAATTCAACAGGAGTATATAAATAAATAACGATTCCACGTTGCTTTAAAAATTCTCGGTTAGGTGCTTGAGTAATCGCCCCACCACCCGTAGCAAGCACTAATGCTTTACGTGAAGTGAGCTCATTTAAGACTACAGTTTCACGGGTACGAAATCCAACTTCTCCTTCTTTTTCAAAAATCCAGGGAATAGTCGCCCCTGTCTTGCGCTCAATTTCATGATCACTATCTAAGAATTCACGCCCTAATAGTTCTGCTAAATGACGTCCAACGGTTGTTTTTCCTGCCCCCATGGGCCCTACCAAATAAATATTTGGCAGGGTTTCAAACGCTTTGCTTGGCAAGGCGCCACCTATTTCAATTGCTTTCATTAAAAAATATATTAATGATTTCTCGCTAAAGTGTCATTAACAATTCGTGGTGTTACGAAAATCAATAATTCTTGCTTATCATCAGACTTTACATCTTTTCTAAATAAATGCCCTACAACAGGAATATCACCAAAAAACGGAACTTTGGTTTGAGAATTCGTCGTTGTTTGCTCGAATACACCACCTAAAATAACGGTCTCTCCATTATCAACCAGCACATTGGTATTAATATTATTCTTATTCAGAATCAACTCACCATTTGGGGCCGCACCTGCTACAGAATCCTTAGAAATATCCAATTTCATTTGAATCTTACCGTCAGGCGTAATACTTGGAGTTACATTTAGGCTTAGTAATGCATCTTTAAATGATGTTGTGGCTGTTGAGCCCGAAGCAGAGTTAGTTGTCGTCTGATAAGGAACTTGTTGACCCGTGGCAACTTTTGCAGTTTGCTTATCGGCAGTCATCACTTTAGGAGTTGAAATCACTTCACCATAACCATCAGCTTGTAAAGCAGATAATTCAAGGTCCAACATAAAATCAGACATACTAATCAAGCCAAAGGCAATACTTCCTGCTGGATTAGAAACCCCCAAATCAACGTTTAAATTATCTGGACGCTCAATCGTATATTTATAACCACCAGTTGTACTATCTTTTTCTGGCTGTCTTAAATTCCATAAAGTTGTTTCACTACCACCAACCAACAAGTTTTTATTATTGGTAATACCTTGCGAAAGAATGCCCCACTTCACACCAAGTTCTTTGGTAAACGACGTAGACGCTCTCACAATACGTGCTTCAACCATAACCTGTTTAACTTGCACATCAAGCAAGTCAATCATTTTTCGGATTTGATCAATCGACTGAGCAGTATCATTAATAATAAGAGTATTAGTTCGGTCATCTTGAGTAATGGTACCGCGAGGGCTAAGTAAACTACCCACATTATTCCCAAGACTATCAACGCCAGTATTTAAATTGGTTGAAGTTGAAGTTCCTCCACCAGAAGTATGTTGTAAGCCATTACTATTATTTGAGCCTTGGGTAATTAAACCCATAATATCGCCAGCTTTAGCGTATTTAAGTTGAATATACTCTGTCTGTAACGGAGCAAGTTTTACACTTTGCGCCACAGCTTTCGCTTCTTCCTCTTCCGCTTTAATCAACTCTGCAACAGGAGCAATCCAAATCACATTCCCATTACGACGTTTATCAAGATTTTTAGTTTTTAAAATAATATCCAGAGCCTGATCCCAAGGTACATCTTTCAAACGTAGCGTGATATTACCTTGCACACTATCAGCAGCCACCATATTGATTCCCGTAAAATCAGCAAGGAGCTGTAAAACACGGCGCACTTCGATGTCTTGAAAATCTAGCGAAAGCTTATTTCCAGAATAATTTGGCGTTTTATATAAAGAAGTTACATTTTTATCTTGTGGTCGTTTCAAACTGATTGTGAGCTTATTTTCAGCCTGATATGCCATGTATTCGTAGCTACCAGATGACTGAATAGTAATTATACCAGCACCTTTATCATTATAAGCATCAATACTTGAGACTGGTGTTGCAAAATCATTTACATTTAGACGACGCGCCAAATGTGCCGGAATTTTTGTACCTAAAGTTCTTATAACAACTTTACTGCCTTGTTGTTGAACATCTACAGGTGTATTACTTCCCAAAAGATCCACAACAACTAAACCTTCTCCCTGACTACCACGCTGAAATCCAATGTTTGAAATACCTTGTGGTTGTGCAGTAACTACTGGTACAGGTTTATTATTCGGTTGGACCGAATTAATTTTTAAAATGAAAGTATTACCTTCCACACGTGTTGTAAACGCTCCAGCATCTTTTAAATTTACAGTCAAACGTGAACGTTGATCATCTGAAGTTACATCAACAGAGCTTGCTTCATTGGTTGCAACAGCAATTTTAGACTGTTTTAAACTTTGTTGAGCTTTATCAAAATCTAATATTAACCGTGACGGATTTTCAAGTTGGTAAGCCTGTGGCTGTGGTGGCAATCCATTAAATATAACTCTAATTTCTGTGCCCTGACCTGCAACTTGCGTTGGTACTATATTGGTCATGCTGACCTGTGCAGATGCAGCCTGCATAATTGCAACAGCTACAGCCCCCATAGAAAACTGACGGAATACCTGATTCATTGTCTGACCATCCCCAATTAAATAATCTTTAAAAATACTTTTTCGTTTTTATTCCCTAAATTTTAGGGTGCAGGCCCAATCAAGACCAAAGTTCTCGGTCTCTCGACATAGCCTTCTCGACCATCTGGCACAATCTCGACCAGATCAATCTGGGTTGGACTAATATGAGTAATACGGCCCTGATTCATGCCCATATAATTACCCACTTGTACCCGTTCAATTTGATGATCCGGTGTCTGAATCAAAGCCAATATTTGACCACGATTATTACGCATGCTTCCTTTCATATTTAAGGCTTCAAGTGCATAGTTTTCTAATGGTTGCGGTGCACGTGAGAAATTTGGATACACTCGCTTCCCGGCCATAATTTTAAGTTCAGCTGCCAGTGAGCTTGGCATAAACGGGCTTTTTAATTGATGAGCAGCATAATTAAATTGTGGTACAGGGGTAAAAATCGGCGCTGGCTCAATAGGGAGCGGTGGCTGATTACGAATACTTGCCATTTGCTGATTGACTGCGTCAATTCTTGAATCACATCCCACAAGAGCGGCACAGGCCAAAATATAAAGAGTAATTTGCTTAATTTTCATCATAACTCTCCTATTTCGGCTGAGCATTAGGGCTAGTTGGTGCAGTCGCCGCTGCAGCCTTAGCTGGTTGTGCCGATGCCTCTGTTGCTCCTATATATCGATAGGTTTTGGCTTTAATAGAATAATTAAGCACAGGAATATCTGACTTACTATCTTTAGCTTGAGCAGCCTCTACAACAAAGTCATGCATCGTCACAATACGTGGCAAAGCAGAAATACTACTTACGAAAGCACCGAAAGCGTGATAGTCGCCTGTTGCTTCGATGGCAATTGGTTGTTCAATAAAAATTTCCTGCTTTACTTCATCCTCTAAACGAATATTTTTAAATTTCAATCCAGAGTTCACACCAGTTAAGTTAATATCCTCAACTAAACTTGGAATCTCTGTTTCTTTCGGCAACTGTTCTAATTGCTGGTTGAAATTTGCCTGCATCTCTTGAAGCTGCACTTGATACTGCTGAAGGTTACGTAATTTGGAGTCTTTTTCTCGAAATTCATTTAATAAATTACCTTCCTGAGCTTGGGCATTATCAATTGCTTGTAGCTTTGGCTGAATAGCAACAAAATAACCCAAAGCCAATACAGCAAAGAAAATAAAAATCCAGCAAGTAATTTTTACAGATATTGGCCAACTACCGTAGTTGTTCATATCAAGCGTATTAAATTGCTGAAGGAATTTATCGAGATTAAATTTCTTTTTCTTTGAAGCTGATTGCTCTAATGATAATTCTTGCAGTTCATCTTGACTCATTTGGCTGCCCCCGTGTCTTTCGCTACGGCTGGCTTAACAGCATCGTTATTCGTTGTGGTCACGCCCATTTCCCCCAAATCGACAGTCACAACAAAACTGCCATAGTTATCTTCCACCCTAGGAAGAAGAGAACTCGCAGTCTTATCTTTTTTATCTTCATTAGCCAAGAAAGAATTCATAAAAGCATTACGATACCAAGGAGACGATTCAAGGTTACGAAGCAATTCAGCTACCGTATTTGGACTCTCAGCTTTACCCTCGATCGTAAATTTATCCCCTACTCGACTGAATTTGGTTAGATACATTGCTGGTGGCGTGACTCGAACGAGCTCATCAACTAATCGCACCACTACTGGCCGTTGACTCTGCAAATTTTGAATCAACTTCATACGCTCAATAATAGCATCACGCTGCTCTTGTAAACCGTTTAATGCTTTTAATTGCTGATCAAGGTTTTGATTTGTACTTTTAATAAGTTGGTTTGCTTGTTCTTGATCATCTAATTTATGATCAAAATAGAACCATCCACCAAATACGGTTGTAATCCCCAAAACAACCACCCCAAAGCATAAAGTTATAAATTGTTTTTTTCGTTGTTCCCTCAGCTCTTCACGCCAAGGTAGTAAGTTAATTGTTGCCATTAATCAAAACTCCTTAAAGCCAAGCCGCATGCCACCATTAAAGATGAAGCATCATTTTCAATTTTTTGAACGTCGACTTGAGGAGAAAAACCCATTTGTAAAAATGGGTTGGCAATAGTGACACGGTAGCCTAATTTTTGTTGCAAAAGCTTGGCAAGACCTGGAATATTCGCATTGCCACCTGCAAGCAAAATATGGTCTATTTCGTTAAACTGAGATGAAGAAAAGAAGAATTGTAATGAGCGGGCCGCCTGCTGAACCACAGCATCTAGAAATGGATCTAGTACCTCAATTTCATAATCATCTGGCAAAGTACGGTCTTTTTTAGCTCGGCTTGCTTCTTCTAGAGAGAGGCCATAACGACTTTGAATTTCAAGCGTAAGTTGCTTACCACCAAAAACCTGCTCACGAGTATAAATAATCTTGCCATTTTGCATGACCGATAGTGTTGTCATGGTATGGCCGATATCTAAAATTCCTATCGTATTTGCGCCCATCGGCAAGCTATCAGCAAACACACTAAAAGCACGTTCGACTGCATAACTCTCGACATCTGCCAGTTTAGGATTCAAATCTGCCAATTCAAGAACTTCAACACGTGTTTCAACGTTTTCCGTTCTTGTTGCGACCAAAAGAACATTTACTCGATTTGGATTCAGCAAGCGATCAGGCAAAACCTCAAAATCAAGGCTCACCTCATCCAGCGGGAACGGTATGTACTGCTCCGCATCTACACGAATCTGAACTTCACGTTCGTCATCGCTCATATCTGCATCCATTTCGATAGTTTTATGAATAACCGTCGATGTTGGAACAGCAATTGCAGCATTAGTGGTTTGGGGATTTGCTAAATTCATCGCCCGTTCCAAAGCTTCTGCTACCGCTTCTGGATTTAAGATATTTTTTTCAACTACACTGTTTTCAGGTAAAGGCATCAAAGCATAGCTTTCTACCCAATATTTACCGTTCTTGACAGAGAGCTCTAACAACTTAACAGAAGTCGAACTAATATCGACGCCCATTAACCCCTTATTAGGTTTACGATATAACCTGAGCACACTATTGTCCTATTATTTTTTTATCCCCAAAAAAAATTACAAACCAATAATCTCGGTCTTTATTTTTACACGGATACAATATCTCATCTAACAATCCGCATGTCTAAAGGCTATACTGACCACAATTAGTTTGTATTCGATCTTATTAAAGCTTACTTATCATGAAAAAGCTATCCAGTTTGGGCTTCGTGCGTCCAATTTTTTTGATCATTATTATTATCTTAGTCTCACTTCCGATGGGATTTTATGGCATGTATCTCTATATTGCCCCAACCCTCCCGGAAATGAGTTCACTAAAAAAAGCACCGCTTTTAAAGCCCTTGCAAGTCTATACAGCCGACAACCAACTTATTGCTGAGTACGGTGGTAAACTTTCTATTCCTGTTGAATACAAACAAATTCCTCCTACGTTTATTCATGCATTCCTAGCAGCAGAAGATTCTTCTTTCTTCGAACACAGCGGCATTAGCTTTAAAGGTTTAGGCCGTGCTTTAAGTGAAAGTGTTACTGGGTCTGATGTGCAAACAGGTGGTTCTACCATCACAATGCAGGTTGCAAAAAACTATTATTTAAGCCCAGAAAGAACTTTAAAACGCAAACTAACCGAAATCTTTTTGGCCCGAAAAATTGAACAAAACTTATCTAAAGAAGACATCTTAAGTCTTTATGTGAATAAGATTTTCTTGGGTAAAAATGCTTACGGTATCGCAGCTGCTGCAAAAATTTACTATAACAAGAGTATTAATGAGCTCAGCATTGCTCAAATGGCTATGATTTCTGGCTTACCGAAAGCACCATCTAAATACAACCCAGTGGTTAACCCAGAACGGGCACTTGAACGCCGCAACTGGATTTTAGGCCGTATGTTGCAGCTCGGTTATATTTCTCAAGCAGAGTATCAAAAGGCAGTTGCAGAGCCGATCAACTTGAATATGCCCAACCGTGACCTAAATAATATTCACCCATATGCAGGTGAAATGGTCCGCTCAGAGCTTGTAAAACACTTTGGTGAACAAGCAATTGACTCAGGCTATAAGGTTTACACGACCATTAACGCCCAACGTCAGGCTATTGCAGAAAAATCTGTACAAGATGGTTTAGAGGCTTATGACCGTCGTCATGGCTGGCGTGGGGCAGAAGCACATGACAAACCATTAAGCCAATTTAGAGCTTATGCCAATACCTACCCTGCAGAAGTGACTAAAGTAAATAACAACTCTTTTGAAGCGTTAATGCAAGATGGTTCAACAGTCACTGTGCAATGGTCTGGCATGTCATGGGCCCGCCCCTATCGCAATGCAAATAGCGTAGGTGGAGCACCTTCACGTGCATCTCAGATTGTTAAGGTTAAGGATATTGTTCGTTTACGTCCAAATGAAGCTAAAACTGCATGGTCGTTAGTTCAAGTACCTAAAGTTCAAGGTCAGCTTATCGCAATTAATCCAAATGATGGCTCCATTGAAGCAATTGTTGGTGGTTATAATTTCTATCAATCAAAATTTAACCGTGCTTTACAAGGCTGGCGTCAGCCGGGTTCGACCATCAAACCATTCCTTTATGCTTTAGCATTAGAACGTGGTATGACACCTTATAGCATGGTCAACGATAGCCCGATTACCATTGGTAAGTGGACACCAAAGAACTCTGATGGCCGTTACCTAGGTATGATTCCATTACGCCGTGCTTTGTATTTGTCTCGTAATACCGTCTCTGTAAGACTTTTACAAACTGTAGGGATTGAACGTACTCGTCAGTTATTCATGGATTTTGGTTTACAAGAAGATCAGATTCCACGTAACTACACCATTGCTTTAGGTACACCTCAAGTATTGCCAATTCAAATGGCAACAGGTTATGCAACGTTTGCAAACGGTGGCTACGGTGTCCAACCACATTTCATTCAACGTATTGAAGATGCATACGGTAAAGTGATTTACGAAGCTAAGCCAGAATATGCATGTATTCCATGTATTAATTCACCTGAAACAACTGAAGATGCACAGGCAACTACACCAGATGATCAAGTTGTTGAAGTGACCAATAAAGAGTTGGAACAGAAAGAAAAGGCGGCCAAACAGCTCAACCTAAAACAAACTGATAAGAATAATAGTCAATATCGTCAAGCTCAGCGTATTTTAAAATCAAGCTCTGCTTATGATATGGCAAATATCTTACGTGACGTAATTGAGCATGGTACAGGTCGTGCCGCACTTAAAATTGGCCGTAGTGACTTGGGTGGTAAAACAGGTACAACGAACGACGCAAAAGATGCATGGTTTGCAGGTTTCAACGGCAAGTTAGTCGCAATTACATGGGTCGGCTTTGACCAACCAACAACACTTGGCCGTCGTGAGTATGGTGGTATTGCCGCATTACCAATCTGGATTAACTTTATGGATCAATCTCTAAAAGGTACTCCAGCTTCTTGGGTTCGTTTAGAAAAAGATGCTCAAGCACCTATTTCTCGTGACAAACAAGCTGTCGTTACAGAAATAGGCGATAAGAAAACATATCGTGCTGCACCACCATTAGCACGTCCACTTTATCGTCCTGCACCACCGCAACCGAAAGCTAACACCAATAATGACTTTGATGACCTACCTGGTGAGGAAATTGTAATTCCATCTAAGGCAGCACCTCCAGCAATGAAGCCTTCACAAGGAACAGCGCCGAAGCGTGACAAAGATGAGTTAGAAAACTTGATTAACCAAATTGAGTAAAAATAAAAAAAGCCATCGTTAGATGGCTTTTTTATTACGCTTTTGAAAAAGATAGATTTGAAAAGATGCTGTCACTTTCAGGTGTGATTGCTGTTCTAATTGCATCCGGCGCTCAGGAGACGCCTTATACGCATAAGGCGTCATAGCGATCAGATTCTTTAAAGCTTCTTGGTCAAGTAATAAAGGAGCATCTATAACTTGCTGTTCTTTCAACTCAAATAAATCTTGCAGTTGTTTAACAAACTTTTGCGGCGTGTGCGGATTAACCTGCTCAAATAGCGCTTCACGCATCGCATACAGATGATCGGTTGCAGGAGTCACAACAATTAAATACCCATCATCTTTTAAAATACGTAAAATTTCTGCTTGTGGAATCGGGCTAAAAAGACTCGTACACACATCTATACTTTGATCAATTACAGGTAAAGTTGCTCCTGTACCGACAACCCAAGTCACGTTGGCATTTAACTTTGCAGCACGTTGTACCGCATTTTTTGCAATATCTACACCTATACACTGCTCAACAACCTGTTGCATCGCACTCGTGTAATATCCCTCACCACAGCCAATATCAAGTACAGCTTTAGCTTTAAGATGCTTTAGCAAATGAACTACTGCTTGCTGTAAAGGCTGATAATAGCCACCCTGTAAAAAGGCACGGCGTGCATCTACAGACTCAGGAGTATCCCCGGGATTTTTACTGTGTTTATGCTGTACGACATGTAAGTTCACATAACCTTGCTTTGCAATGTCATAGCTATGACCCTGTTCACACCGCCATGTTTTGTTTACCAGCTCAAGTCGCTGACGACATACGGGGCACATTAAATTTTGCGTAGTCACGTTTAATTATTCTCTTGTTCTTTTTGTTGCAAATAAGCCTTAGCGTGCATTCCAACAAATGTGCGGCCTGCATTTGTTCCAGAAATCCATTCATCTACTTCAAACAAATCAAACAATCCCACTTTAATTAAAGTTGGAATTGCGATCTTCAACTCTTCTTCAATTTGCCCTCTTTGTCCCGCATTATAGAGTTCAATATTATGCAGCATTGTCGCGACAGTTCCCGTTTGTACCTGACTACCATCTTTAAGTACAACTTGAGGTAATACTTCCCCATCACTAACCACTTTTTGGTTAATTACAGATAATTGGTCTAGCCCAACAACCTTTGTCATTTACCTCTCCAATAAAAAAAGCCAGTAGAAACCGGCTTTATATTGACACCAAAATAAGTTCTAGCGCAATTTTAAGGTCATTAGGCCTAAAACAACTAGCATAATCGTAATAATCCAGAATCGAATTACAACTTGAGTTTCTTTCCAGCCTTGTTTTTCATAGTGATGGTGTAAAGGTGCCATCAAGAATACGCGCTTATTTCGCATTCGCAACGACCCGATTTGTAGGAATACTGATACAGCCTCCATCACAAAAACACCGCCCATAATCGCAAATACGATTTCTTGGCGTACCATCACGGCAATTGTTCCAAGCATTGCGCCTAGAGCTAAAGCGCCCACATCACCCATAAAGACTTGCGCCGGGTGTGCGTTATACCAAAGAAACGCCAAGCCTGCACCAATCATAGCAGAACAGATCACCACAAGCTCTGAAGTATATTTCACATATGGAATATGCAAATAATTAGCAAAACGGATGTCACCAGATAAGTAAGCGAATACACCTAAACCTGAAGCCACCATAACCACCGGCATAATAGCTAAACCATCTAAACCGTCAGTTAAGTTAACCGCATTAGAAGCACCATTAATTACTAAATAGGTGAATACAATAAATGCCAAGCCTAATGGAACAATAGAAAGTGGAATTGAAAGATTCTTAAAGAAAGGAATCAATAAATCCAGCATATTTGCTGTGTATTCTGAATTAGATTGTTCAGTTGCAATTAAATATAACGCAATACCAGCACCAAGTGAGGCAATAGAAGTCCAGAAGAATTTCTTACGTGCAGGTAAGCCCGCATTATCTTTATAGCGAATCTTAATCCAGTCATCTGCCCAGCCAACCGCACCGAACACAACCATTACACCAAGTACAATCCAAACATAAGGGTTAGATAAATCAGCCCACAATAAAGTACTAATACCAATTGAGAGTAGAATTAAAATCCCTCCCATTGTCGGTGTACCCATTTTTTTGGCATGATTTTCAGGAGCAAATGAACTTACTGCCTGACCGTATTTTAACGCTTGTAATTTACGAATCATGATTGGTCCGAGAACCAAACCAATGGTCAGTGACGTTAATACACTGAGTAAAGAACGTAATGTTAAATAACGAACAACCTGAAACGAACTGTGATAGCCCGCAAGTTGTTCAAACAACCATAACAGCATTTAAAGTTTCTCCATCAAATCAGCCATCAACGTTTCCATATGAGTAAAGCGAGAACCTTTAAACAGGAAACTCATGGACTGGGGTTGATGTGTTTGGATTAGATTGATTAAAAATGGAAGCGCCTCAGCTTGAGTCTGAAATGCTTTCAATTTAGTAGAATGAAGGCCTGCACCTTCGAGAGCTGCTGAGGCAAACTGCCCAACTGCAATAATATGATCTAAAGGAAGCTGAGCGAGATCGTGACCTAAATCATGATGTTCTTGCCAACTACTATCGCCAAGTTCCCCAATATCCCCCATCACCATGACTTTAATGCCATTTTGTTGAAGTAATACTTGCGCCGCAGCTCGCATAGATGTTGGATTAGCGTTATAAGTATCATCAATAAATAAATGAGGCACTTTTTGAATAAAGTTCAAACGGCCTTTCGCACCTTGTGCTTGCTCTAATCCTTTTACAATATCGTCTAGGCTAACACCTAATGCCAAAGCAAATGCTACTGCAGCAGTTGCATTTTGCACATTATGCTCACCTGCAAATGGCAGCCTTACAAAACTTGAACCTTGAGGTGTATGTAACTGGAAATTGGCAGATTGTGGCAACAATTCAATCTCTGTAGCAAAGACATCACCACCAGTACCAAAACTCATAATTTGATGACTTTTTGCTGCTTCACGAATCTCGGTAGTAAAGTCATCTTGTTGCGGAACAATAGCAACGCCCTGAGGTAGAATATGACGATAAATTTCTGATTTAGCACGGCAAATACCATCGCGACCACCGAACTCACCTAAATGAGCAGTCCCAATATTTAAAATGCCAGCGACATGCGGTTGAACAAGTTTTGATGTGTAATCAATTTCACCTTGATGATTTGCCCCAAGTTCCATCACTGCATATTGATGTTCCTTGCGAAGCTCAAGCAGCATCATCGGCACACCAAGGTCATTATTTAAATTGCCTCGGGTAATCAATGTAGGGGCTAAACGAGATAAGATGCTTTCTAGCATTTCTTTAGTGGTGGTTTTACCGCTACTTCCCGTTAAAGCAATAACTTTCAATTGAGCATTTTGTTCACGGCGATACGCACCAAGTTGCCCTAAAGCCAAGCGAGTATCAGCAACTACAAGCTGAGCAATGTTTGCATCTATAGGTTGCTCAACAATAGCGACTTGGCAACCATTTGCAGCGACTTGCGCGACAAAATTATGCGCATCGAAACGTTCACCTTTTAATGCTAAAAAGGCATCCCCACTTTCTGCATGACGCGAGTCAGTCAAAATACGTTTAATTTCAGTTTGAGGGATCTGGTCTTTATGCCAGTAACCCTGTGTTGCCTGTTGTAATTGTTGAGCTGTCCACGGTTCCAAAGGCACGGTACTGGTGGTTGAAGTATGCATAATTTTTCCTATTGTGCAGGGTAAGCAGCATCTACCGTATGATGTTGTGCATCAATCGCAGAACGCACTTCAACCACATCATCAAACCAGTGACGCACACCATTAATTTCTTGATAATTTTCATGACCTTTTCCGGCAATCACCACAATGTCACCAGCTTGAGCATGCTGTGTAACAAATTTAATTGCTTCACGACGGTCATGAATTTCATGCATACGATGCCCTGAAAAATCTATTCCTTGCTTCATATCAGCAAAGATTTGTTCAGGGTCTTCTGTTCTTGGGTTATCTGAAGTCAGAATAACCGGATTTGCACCATCTAAAGCTGCTTGAGTCATGAGTGGGCGCTTACCACGGTCACGGTCACCACCACATCCAAATACAGCCCAAAGCTGATTCGAAACGTGACGCTTTAATGTTTTAAGCACTTGAATCAATGCATCGGGTGTATGCGCATAATCCACCACAAAAAGTCGCTCACCATCACGAATGACCTGCATTCGGCCTGGTGCGCCAATCAGTTTAGGAACAAAATTAACTAATGCTTGTAAATCGAAACCAGCTTGCTCAGCAGCGATCAGCGCCGCAATCAAGTTTTCAACATTAAAATGACCTAATAATGGACTTTCTACAGCAAATGAACCTTGCTGCCCCACTAAATTAAAGGTTGCACCCGCCAAGCTATAGCTTAAATCGGTAATATAATAATCGGCCGTATTTTGAGTAAGCGAATAAGTCAAAATTTTAGGTTGCGCTGGATTATTCTTCGCCGATTTAATCATTAAATCTGCATGTGCATCATCTAGATTAATCACAGCAACTTTTAACAAATTAAACTTGAATAAACGAGCCTTTGCTTCTGCATAAGCTTCTAGCGTGCCATGATAATCGAGGTGATCACGACTTAAGTTACTATAAACAGCAATTTCAATATCACAACCATTTAATCGGCCCTGCTCAAGACCATGCGAACTCGCTTCTAAAGAAGCAAAAGTTGCGCCGTGCTTAGCATAAGCATGTAATTCATTTTGTAACTGCAAAGCATCAAGAGTAGTATGTGTAGAAGGCGTTAAATCCGGCAAAATACCATTACCAGTCGTTCCCATCACCGCACAGCGCTGCTGTTGCGAACTAATTAACTCAGCAATTAGGCGAGAAATAGTCGTTTTACCATTCGTACCTGTTACAGCAATAATCCGTAATGGTTTAACCGTATCAGTTTGTTGTAAATAACGTTTTTGCCACTCACCCATACGCTGACGCACATCAGAACATACCCACTCATTCGCTACACCTAATTCGGTTTCACTAATTACAGCAAGTGCCCCATTTGTTAAAGCTGCTTCAGCAAATGTGCGTGTTTTTTCAGGTTGGCTATAACTGGTCAAGGCAATAAAAATTTGGCCAGCTTCTACTTTACGACTATCTAAATTAAAGCCATGAAATGGCTGTTGAGGCCATTGTGCATCAATCTCGATTGGATTAATTTCTTGAAAAGAAACAGTCATAGCTTACCTGCGAATAGGATTTTGTGGAGTATTAAGTGGCTTATCAAGCGGCACGTTCATTAAACGTAGTGACTCTTGCATAATACGAGCGAAAACTGGGGCAGCAACCAAACCACCGTAGTAACGACCTTGTGGATTTTCCACAACCACAATAACAGCTAAACGCGGATCACTAATTGGTGCAACGCCGGCAAATAAAGCACGATATTCACTATTTGAATAGCCTTTACCATCAGCACGCAATTTATGAGCAGTACCTGTTTTACCGCCTACTCGATAGCCTGGAATATTGGCTTGTGTCGCTGTACCACCCGGCATAGTCACTTGCTCAAGCATTAACAAGACTTGATCAGCAATTTTCGGGTTAAGAACTTGCTCCCCTTTAGGTGCCTGATCTAATTTATGCAAGCTTAATGGCATTTTGACGCCATGATTTGCAAGCATGGCATAGCCTTGTGCCAGCTGAAGAATAGTTGCGTTTAGACCATAACCATAAGCCATGGTACCAATTTGAGAAGAGTTTAATTTATTTACAGGAAGTACTAAACCAGAACTTTCCCCTGGGAACTTCACAGCAGAACGCTTACCAAAACCAACACGATTAAAGAAGGTCGGTAAGGTCTCTTTTGGAAGTGATAATGCAATTTTTGCAGAGCCCACGTTTGAAGACTTAATAATCACACCTGTTACGGTCAAAGCCCCATAGTTATGGGTATCACGAATAGTATGCCAACCTAAACGCATTGAACCAGGAGAGGTATTTACAATCGTATTTGGTGTGTATTGACCAGTTTCTAATGCAGCAGAAATAGTAAATGGCTTCATGGTTGAACCCGGTTCGAACATATCGATCGCACCACGGTTACGCATAGCATCTTTATTAGACAAGCCATTCTTATCATTCGGGTTATAAGATGGCCAACTGGTCATTGCCAAAATCTCACCCGTTTTAACATCAACCGCAATAGCCGTTGCTGAACGTGCATTATTCGCAACACCCGCTGCGGTCAATTCGCGATACATAATGTACTGTAAACGAGAGTCGATACTTAAAGTGATATTCTCACCCGGCTCGCCCTCACGAATCACCTCAGAAACTTTTAAACGATTACCACGCTTATCACGAATAATTTTTTGTTCGCCATCTACTCCAGAAAGCTGCTTATTCAACTGCATTTCTAGGCCTTCAACACCTTGACCCTCACTATTAGTCAAACCAATAATTTGGGCATTTGGTTGTGGCTGCGGATAATAGCGTTTGTAAGTTTTTTCTGCATAAACCCCTTGGAAGTTACCTTTCATAATGAGGTCAGCTTGTTGCGGCGGTACTTCTTTTTTCAAAACTAAATAACGAGAACGCGGACGCGCATTCATCTGTTTCTTAAGGTCAGCACGATCAACACCGACCACATCGGCAAGCTCATCTAAGTTTAAATTTTTATCTGGTAATTGGCGTTTTAATTTACGATTTTTTGGATCTTGTTTTAGTTCAGCCGAAATTTGATCATATAAATGTTTAGTTTCAAAATAATCACGTGGGTCCATCACAATTTTCATGATTGGACTACTGATCGCTAAAGGCACACCGTGGCGATCACTAATTACACCACGCATAGCTTCTACACGTTCAGTACGCAAAATATTGGCATTGGCTTTATTTTGTAAAAAGTCCTTATTAATGATCTGAACATAAAATGCACGTGCAATTAATACCACAAAACACAGGAGCACCACTGCCCAGAGCAGATAAAACCGCCACATATCAAAGGCAAGACTTGGTTTTTCCGAAATAGACTGCTGTTTTTTTCGTGTTTGCTTTGTTCGCTTATCTACCATACAGCAAGGCCTTACTTATTTTGCTCTGAGGTCATCGGTAAAGAAATTACCACCGTTTCTGCAGCCGGTGGCGAAAACATTCGTAATTGTGTCACAGCACGCGTACCAATTTGAGCAGTCGCACCAAATGTTTGTTGCTCAATCAATAAACGTCCCCATTCAGCATTGAGGTCATCACGTTCACGCATATAAGAGCTTAACTCTCTATAATCATGACGATATTCAAATACTTGCAATACCACCATCATGGCACTGATGAAAACCAACGCCACCATGACTGTATATATCACAACTTTTTTGACCACTTTATTTTCTGTGGTTTCGATTTCATCACTGCTTTTCATTACGCGCCTTTTTGTTCCAAGCGTTCAGCAACCCGAAGCCATGCACTACGTGAACGTGGATTCGCTTTTACTTCTTCTTCACTCGCACGAACTCGTGAAATTTTCTTTAATCTTCTCGTATCAACCTGCTGTTGAGGCATCCCCCAACCAGAATCTTCTGCAAGCGTTGATTCTTTTTGAATAAACTGTTTAATCAACCTGTCTTCAAGCGAATGGAAGCTGATCACAGACAAACGTCCATTTGGTTTAAGCAAGTCTACAGCTTGCGGTAAAAACACTTCAATATCATCTAGTTCTTTGTTAATAGCAATACGAATAGCCTGAAAAGTACGTGTCGCCGGATGCTTATGTTTTTCCCATTTTGGATGAGCTGTTTTTACAAGTTCAGCCAGTTGTGCTGTCGTATCTAATTTTCCAGCTTGTTTAATTGCTTTAGCAATACGTCGACTATATCGTTCTTCACCATATTGATAAATGATATTCGCCAACTGTTCCTCTTCAATTTCAAGTAACCATTCAGCAGCAGTCAAACCTTTAGAGTTATCCATACGCATATCTAAAGGGCCATCTTGCATAAAACTAAAGCCGCGTTCTGCCTGATCTAATTGAGGAGAAGATACGCCTAAGTCTGCCATAATTCCATCGACACTTTGCACCCCAATTTCCTGCATTTTTTCTTTTATATCAGCAAAACTTGCATGAATAATGGTAAATCTCGGGTCTTCTTGTGCTAAAGCGGCTGCAACTTCTAGAGCCTGAGGATCTTTATCAAAGGCATATACTCGAGCGTTTTCATCGAGTTTCGACAATAATAAGCGTGTATGCCCACCTCGTCCAAAGGTTGCATCGATATACACCCCAGTTGTGCGATCTGCCAATAAGCTTTCAACGGTCTCAAAAAGTAAGACAGAAATATGCGACATAGGAGTTAAATCATAGCGTAAAAATGTAACTGTACATTATCACCTTGTTTACGATGAACACCAAACGGCTTTTTGTAGGAAAATATTAATTTTTCATAGAGAAAACCGTTTTCTTTGCATTTTTTAAGCAAAATAAAAAAGCAAGCTCACCTTTTCAGGTTCACTTGCTTCAATATTAAAAGTTTAAGTAATTTTTAAACGGCTACTCTAGCTATATTTATCTCTACTATTTCCCTTCATAAATCTGATCGAAGATGGCTCCATTGGCAAAGTGAGTTTGCTGAGCTTTTGCCCACCCACCAAAAACATCATTAATCGTAAATAATTTAATTTTTGGAAATTGTGCTGCATATTTTGCAGCGACCTGAGGATTACGTGGTCGGAAGTAATGTTTAGCGGCCAACTCTTGTCCTAAAGGTGAATATAAAAAGTTAAGATAGCCTTTTGCCAAGGTACGGTTACCGTCCTTGTCGACTGTTTTATCTACAATCGCAACAGAAGGCTCTGCCAAAATTGAAATGGATGGATAAACAATTTCATATTTATCTTTATCAAGCCCTTTAGTTGCCAATAATGCTTCATTCTCCCAAGAGAGTAGAACGTCTCCTATTCCGCGCTCAGCAAATGTAGTCAGCGAGCCACGTGCTCCAGAATCTAGCACTTTGACATTATGATAAAGTTTTTTAACCAGCTCTTTTGCTTTGGCATCATTTCCACCCGGCTGTTTTAAAGCATATCCCCATGCAGAAAGATAAATCCAACGCGGCGCTCCCCCCGTTTTCGGATTAGGCGTAATAATTTCAACACCAGGTTTAGTTAAGTCATTCCAATCACGAATATTCTTTGGATTACCTTTCCTAACCAAAAATACAACCGTAGATGTATAAGGTGCCGAGTTATTAGGAAACTCTTTTTGCCAGTTCGGTTGGATATATCCGGCTTTAACAATTTCATCGATATCATTCGCTAAAGCCAAGGTCACCACATCTGCTTGAAGGCCTGTCGCTACAGCTCGAGCCTGTTTCCCAGAGCCACCATGGGATTGTTTAAAATCAACGTCCTGACCTGTACGTTGCTTCCAGAATTTTCCAAAAGCCTGATTATATTCTTGATAAAATTCACGGGTTGGATCATAAGAAACATTTAAAAATGTAGTCGCAGCCTGTACTGCACTTACGGCTAACCCCATATATGTAGCGACCGTAATTATTGCTATTCTTTTCATTTATAAAAACCAATTTCATTTTTAAACTATACTATATTTTTATGTTTTCATTTTTCCATCAAATACTTATAACAATTCAAGGTTTACTAATCACTTTAAACGATATAAATTTTGCTTAGTTTTTATTCATAATTTCGAAAAGTTTTGTAATTATTCTTATAGTTTATTTATAGTCTTCACTTTATCTACACATTAATTTGTTAAATAATGAGACGTAATGGATACAGATAGGCTACATTTAAAAGATACCAAGGTGAAATAAAGGTGTTTTTTGTAAAAAGTGTGACATAGTTCTACTTTTTTATTAAAATTTATGTTTGAATCGTAGCGTTACCGTAATTTTACATTTGGTTAAACTCAAAAAATCGACGAAATGTACGTACTGAGGGGATGAGTAAAAAATGAAAACTAAGTATGGAAAAGCTTTGAGTTTGGGTTTGGTGCTCAGTTTTGCATCACAATTATCTGTTGCCGCAGCACTCAAAGATACACCGAGCAAAAGCGTTTCGGACCGTCAGTCTTCGCTTATTGAAAAAGCGCTAGACCAACAAAAACGCAATACTATAGCCTTACCATCTACAGATGATGAGCTAAAAGTACTTAACACTATTCGTGTGACACCTACTCAAAATTTTCTTGCTGCACAGCATGAACGTTTTTCACGTTTTGTTCAGGCCATCTTCCAGCCACATACTTCTTAATATTTGAAACGGCCCCTCATCGTTTCAAATTAAGCCCAGTCTGCCGTTAAATAAAAACGTCAGAATACTGGGCTTTTTCGTTATAATAGTTTCAATTTTTATTTTGACCCATTATCTATGAAAGTTCGTACTCGTATTGCACCTTCTCCTACTGGTTTCCCTCATGTTGGTACTGCCTACATTGCCTTATTCAACATGTGTTTTGCGAAACAACATGGCGGGGAATTTATTTTAAGAATTGAAGATACAGACCAACTTCGCTCTACACCAGAATCTGAAAAAATGATTTTAGATTCTTTACGCTGGTTAGGTTTAAATTGGTCTGAAGGTCCAGATGTGGGTGGCCCACACGCGCCTTATCGCCAATCAGAGCGTATGGGAATTTATAAGCAATACGCGTTAGAACTTGTTGAAAAAGGCCATGCTTTTTACTGTTTCGCTACAGCAGAAGAACTTGATCAAATGCGTGCCGAACAGCAGGCTCGCGGTGAAACACCAAAATATGATGGCCGCGGTTTAAAGCTTTCTCAAGAAGAAGTAACTCGCCGCCTAGAAGCAGGCGAACCTCATGTCATCCGTATGAAAGTTCCAGAAGAAGGTGTATGTAAATTTAACGACTTACTCCGTGGGGAAGTAGAAATTCCTTGGGCACAAGTCGACATGCAAGTCCTTCTTAAGACTGATGGTTTACCAACTTACCATTTAGCAAATGTCGTTGATGACCATTTAATGGAAATCACTCATGTATTACGTGGTGAAGAATGGCTTCCTTCTGCACCGAAGCATCAGTTGCTTTACCAATACTTTGGTTGGGAAATGCCAACACTTTGCCATATGCCATTGCTACGTAATCCAGATAAGTCGAAGTTATCTAAACGTAAAAATCCAACATCAATTAACTACTACCGCGATATCGGCGTTCTGCCAGAAGCCTTACTCAACTATTTAGGCCGTATGGGCTGGTCAATGCCAGATGAGCGTGAAGTATTTACCCTGCAAGACATGATGGATCACTTTGATATTCAACGTGTATCTTTAGGCGGCCCAATTTTCGATGTTGAAAAACTCAATTGGTTAAATGGTCAATGGATTAAAGGTTTAACACCAGGCCAGCTACTAGACCGTTTACTTACTTGGAAGAGTGACCGCAATACATTAGAAGATATTGCTGCTGCAATTCAACCGCGTATTAATTTACTTTCTGAAGCAGTAAATTGGGCTGGTTTCTACTTTAACCATATGCCACAAATTACAGCCGAAATGTTTGAAAGTAAAAAATTGACTCAAGAACAAGTTCGCCAAAGCTTACAATTTGCTATTTGGCGTCTTGAAAGTCAGTTTACCTGGAATAATGACACGGTTAGCCAAACCTTAATGGACTTGGCAAATCAAATGGGTATTAAACTACGTGATTTTATGCCTGCTTTCTTTATCGCAATTGCTGGCTCAACCAGTTCAACACCAGTTATGCAATCAATGGTTACGCTTGGTCCAGATTTAACCTTTGCTCGCTTACGACATGCATTAGAAATTGTTGGTGCACCGAGTAAAAAAGAGGTGAAAAACTGGGAAAAGCTCAATGAAAGCTTAAAACTGCCGAAAAATGAAGCAACTAGCGAAGCTTAATTCATTTTTTTGTTGACGTGTGGGCGCATTCACCCTAATATTGCGCTCACACAAACTGGGGCCATAGCTCAGTTGGTAGAGCGCTACAATGGCATTGTAGAGGTCAGCGGTTCGATCCCGCTTGGCTCCACCAAGATCCTTTGTGTTTGCCTCATCAAGTCCCTATCGTCTAGAGGCCTAGGACATCGCCCTTTCACGGCGGTAACCGGGGTTCGAATCCCCGTAGGGACGCCATTTTCTATTTTAAAAATTCCTTTTAAAGACTCTATCGTCACCTTCCTGTCTATTCTTTGACACCTTCTTGATTGCACATTTGTCTATTTTATCTAAAATAGCGTCTTTCTTAAATTCTCTCAATGTGTAATATGCAGCCATCTGACAATCAACTAGATGCTCAGCATCAGAACAGTACTGCACCTTTAAAAAGAGCCATGAGTACTCGCCACCTTGTGATGTTATCGCTAGGCGGTGCAATCGGTACTGGTTTATTTTTGGGTTCAGGGGAAGTCATTTCACAAACTGGACCTATTGGCGCAATTATTGCCTACATTCTTGGGGGTGCAATTGCTTACATGGTTATGCTCTGTTTAGGCGAGCTGGCTGTGCACATGCCTGTTTCTGGCTCTTTTGGTGCATATGCCCAAAAGTACATTAGTCCAAGTACAGGCTACATGATTTCATGGATGTATTGGCTAACATGGACAGCAACGCTAGGGACCGAATTTACCGCCGCTGCCCTACTCATGCAGGAATGGTTGCCGCAAATTTCAATGTGGATCTGGACACTTATTTTTGCAGTGACGATTTTTGGGCTAAATATTAGTTCAACTCGAGTATTTGCTGAATCTGAGTTCTGGTTAGCGCTTGTTAAGGTTGTTACCGTTATTGCCTTTATTGTGCTTGGGTTATTAGCCATTTTTGGTTTAATTCCTTTTCATGGCGCTCAAACTGCTCCTCTGTTTAGTAATTTAACAGCCCAAGGCTGGTTCCCACACGGTTTCCTCCCTATCTTTACTACCATGCTGATTGTGAATTTTGCGTTCTCTGGGACAGAACTAATTGGTGTGGCTGCTGGTGAAACTAAAGATCCTGCACAAAACGTCCCTAAAGCGATTAATGCTGCAATCTGGCGCCTTCTTATTTTCTTTGTCGGTACCATTATTGTGATCAGTGCATTACTCCCTTTCCAGCTTGCAGGCTTAAGCAGTGAAAGTGTAAGTAGCAGTCCTTTCGTTACTGTATTTAATTACATTGGTATTCCATATGCAGATGATATCATTCGTTTTGTAATTATTACTGCACTGCTCTCAGCCGCCAATTCGGGTTTGTATGCCGCTTCACGCATGATGTGGTCTTTATCAGAACAAAAGCTTCTTCCAAGTGTATTTGCCAAGCTTTCAAAAAGTGGGACACCTATTGTTGCTTTAGTAGTCACCATGTTTGGCGCAATCCCAGGTTTGTTATCGGAACAGTTTGCACCTGAAACCATCTTTAAAAACTTACTCGGCGTTGCAGCTTTCACCATGGTTATTGTCTGGATGAGTATCTGTTTAAGTCAGTTCAATTTCCGTAGACACTGGTACCGAGCTGGACATACGGTTAAAGATTTAAAATATGCTGCACCATTATTTCCTATTGTCCCAATTTTGGGTTTTCTATTCTGCTTTATTACCTGTTTAAGTATGGCAGCAGACCCTCAAATGCGAGCAGGTTTTGTAGGTTGCTTAATTTTTACGGCTTTATGCTATATCAGTTATTTTATTTTTTATCGCCATAAGGCCTAAGTGCTTGTAATTAAAAAGTGTAGCAAAAAGCTACACTTTTTTTTGTTTAGATACTGGCTTTATAGAATCTACCGTTGTAGATTAAAATTTATATTAAAAACAATTCCTTGTATACAATGAAAATTATATTTATCCATGGGATGAATCAACAAAATTACACAGCACATCGTTTAAAAGAGCACTGGCTAAGAGTCTTTAAACTGGGCTTAAAACAATTGCACTGTAGAGTTAATTTAAGAGATTTACATATACACATGCCTTTTTATGGCGATTTAATGACGAAATATCAACTCTCTAATCAATTAGATTTAAACACCTTACTTCCAAAATCCTTTAACTTTCATTTGCCTATTCATTTACACTCACAAGCCAACACACCTAAGGAACATACTCCTTTTGTGCCACATCTTCCTCTTTCCCCCGATCAACCCACAGAAAGCTTATCAGAACGTTTATATCTGACTTCACAGTTAGTAAAAGATCGCGTTCTTAAAGAAATGGTGGTTCTTTTAAATAATTTTCCTAAATTACATGAGAGCTTAATTCAACAATTCTTGATTGAAACTTACATGTACTTATCTAATCCTGATTTTATGTACGAAGTTCATCAAAGAATTTTAAAACAAATGCATGATGATGAAGATTGTATTGTAGTCGCTCACTCTTTAGGTTCCGTGATCGCATTTCACTTGTTATCAGACCCGGCTTATCACTTTTCAGTACAACGCTTTGTTACCTTAGCTTCACCACTTTCTTTTCGGGTGATCCAAAGTAAACTCCCTATTCCGATTGAACGACCAAAATGCCTCAATGGCGATTGGTATAATTTCTACTCAAAAGATGATTTTTTAACAGCTTTCCCATTAAGTGAAGCACCTTTTAATTTCACTCCACCAATTATCAATCAAGAAATTTTTACTTTTGCGAACCAACCCCATGAAATTGTAGGGTACTTACAACACCATGCAGTCATCAAAGCAATTATTGAACCTTTTCAATAAAAATTAGCCATAAATGCCTATATTTTCTACAATTTGAGTTATTTTTAAGCGCTTGAATGTTTTTTTTAATATTTCTTCAGAAAACTATTTGACACTTTTATTAAATCGACCTAATATACGCCCACCTCTGAAACGTCCCTATCGTCTAGAGGCCTAGGACATCGCCCTTTCACGGCGGTAACCGGGGTTCGAATCCCCGTAGGGACGCCAATATTTTTCAGATGTATGCCTCATATAAGTCCCTATCGTCTAGAGGCCTAGGACATCGCCCTTTCACGGCGGTAACCGGGGTTCGAATCCCCGTAGGGACGCCAATATTTTTCAGATGTATGCCTCATATAAGTCCCTATCGTCTAGAGGCCTAGGACATCGCCCTTTCACGGCGGTAACCGGGGTTCGAATCCCCGTAGGGACGCCAAATTCTAAAAAGCCACTGCATGAAGACAGTGGCTTTTTTCTTATGTACGCAATAAAAAAGCTGATCATCAATCAGCTTCTCATTTATATAATTTAATTCGCAATTCCAACTTGGACTTCAAGACGACCTGATTGAACCCGTAGTCCTTTTATTTCGAATTGATCTACCAGTTGCTGCACAAGCTCCCGGCTTTCCCTCAAAATATTGAGTCCCGGTAAAATACTAAAGTCTGTCAAGCTTAAAAGTTTTTCTACCATCCATGAACGGTTGTTAATGAAATCAATAAACCCTGCCTGTTCAAGGTCAATAAACCACATACGGTGACCATCACGTTGAATACCCGGAATATCACGAATCAAATGATTAATCAGTGATGGTATAGGCAACATGTTAATGACTTCGAAACCTACTCGTCCGATACGACGGACTGCCCAATTCGACAATGTTCCACCATGTCGAATTTGTACATCTAGGCTTTCATCCATTTGACGTAAACGTAAGAATTTTTCTTGCCCAATACGGCATTCCAATACCCGAAAATCTAAACTCAGCCGATATAGGAAACGGTGATAGTGCCCATCGATTTCAACCTGAAACCGATCATTGCCACATTGAACTTTAATATCATCAATTTCTGACCGATCTATTCATTTACGAATTTGGCTATTTAACAGCATTTCAGGCAAATATAAATTCAGCGTACTCTTACCTAGAAAAGTACGGGCCATAATTAACGCAACCTGACGCGCAGTTTCACTGGTTTCAGAGACCATATCTCTAACAGTTCCTGCTGCCAGATTGGTCATGCCAACGACTCCACGCTTTGTATGAGTTGTTACATGGTCTAAAGCATCTAAGGCTGCATCTGCAACCTCTGCAAGATTACGTGTCGTATCACTAGCAAATCCGACGGCATCATGAGCATGTTGCAAGGTCTTATGCAGCAAACGGCGTGAGAATGACAGTTTTATAGGGTCAGGGTTCCCTGAAACTGTTGATGTCGTTATAGGCTCCGACTTATTGTCATCTTCTTGACCCAAGTCCCTCTCCTTTTTATATTTCTTTCGCATCCCATTAATCAGCTTTTCAGCTCATTTCCAGTGTTGAACACACTTGGTTTTTATCTAGATTAGCATGCTCTGCGGTACTATTTTAACTTTTATGTGTACGCATAAATCATCATTTTTTCATATATGCTTGTTTCAAAAAAGTATTTTTATATCTAACTTTTATGTCACTTTTTAAAAGCCCTACAATTTTTTTCCTTTCTTTGCATTTCCGTTAGAATAGATTCAAATTTAATGTGGAGCTGTCATGCAATATCGTTGCCCTCAATGTCAAAGTGTTAAAATTATGCCAGTAAGCCAAGGTGTTAACAGTGCCAAACCTGTTGTGCCTAAGAGCTTAGTGATTTTAGTTCCTGCCATTTTTGTACTATTACTCTTGGTTGTAATTAGTATTTTTATGTGGATTTTTGGCAATGGTGCAGGCACTTCTCTACAAATTGCAACGGTCGTTGTTTTTGTTGTGACTCTAGGGGCGGGGTTTATGTTCTGGCGTGATTTGCCGGACTTTAAATTGTCTATGCAAGCATTTATGCAGTCACAAAAACATTGGAAATGTCGTGACTGCAATCACGAATGGGAAATTTAAAAAAAGTATTCACATCAGCTTAGTGCTGATGTGAATGTTCTTTATCAGTCTCATCATGTTCATGTGAAGCATGTTGAGCGATATGCTGACAATTGATCTCGGCATCATCTTCAATTTGCAATGTCACTTCGCCAATACCATGCTCATGAGAAAGCATTTCAACAGCATCTTGATAGAGCTTAGTACGGTCAGCTTCAGGCGCAAATAAGTGCACAGTTAAATGAATGTTTTTAGAAGTAATCGCCCATACCTTGAGTTGGTGAATACTTTCAACACCATTTAAAGACAATAAATCTGCACGTAACTTTTCGATATCGACTTCTTCAGGTACGCCTTCGAGCAAAATATTAATACTTTGTTTCAGTAAAACCCAAGTTCTTGGTAATACCCAAAAACCAATCAATACCGCAATAATCGTATCGACCCAGTACCAGTTGGTGAAGTAAATCACAACTGCACCAATAATAACGCCAACCGAGCCTAGTGCATCACTCAACACCTCTAAATAAGCACCTTTCACGTTTAAGCTATTATTGGCACTCGACATGAGGATTTTCATTGAGATAAGGTTAATCACTAAACCAATGGTTGCCACAATGAGCATACCCACACTTTGAATTTCAGGCGGCTTAGAGAAGCGAATATAAGCTTCATATAAAATATAAATTGCCACTACGAACAGCATGAGCGCATTAAATAATGCAGCCAAAATTTCAAAGCGCTGATAACCAAAAGTACGTTTATTATCGGCTGGACGCTTCGCAATCTGAATTGCAATCAGAGCAATTGCCAGAGCAGCGGCATCGGTAAACATATGCGCAGCGTCGGAGAGTAATGCCAAACTTTGTGTAATTAATCCAGCAACGACCTCAACAATTAAAAATGTTGAAGTCAGTGCTAAAGCAATCATTAATTTCTTAGCATTACCTTCAGTCACTACAGCATGACTATGATCATGACCATGTTGTCCACCCATTTTGCGGACTCCTTATTATTTATCTTTATGGTGAGGTAAAGATAACGATGGAAACATCACTATCTTTACCTCTTTCAAACACTTTTTTGAATTGACGCTGTCATCAAAAAAGATATCTCAAAATGATGACATTATGAATGCTCAGCGCTTTTCGCTTTGCTTTCATTCATCCATCGATAAATGACCGGTAATAAAACCAAAGTTAATATCGTAGATGAAATAATGCCACCGATTACGACCGTTGCCAAAGGTCGTTGCACTTCGGCTCCAGTTCCTGTTGCCAAAGCCATCGGAATAAAACCAAGTGAAGCAACAAATGCTGTCATTAATACTGGACGTAATCGTAATACCGCTCCTTTCCAGGTTGCCGCATGAACATCTAAAGTTGTTCTCAGCTCTTTAATAAACGTGAGCATGACCAAACCATTTAATACTGCAACACCCGATAAAGCGATAAAACCGACCCCAGCAGACATCGAAAGTGGTATATCTCTCAGCCATAAAGCCACTAATCCACCAGATAAAGCGAAAGGAACTCCACTAAATACCAGTAAGCTGTCTTTAAAATTACTGAATACGGCCATGAGCAACACAAAGATCATGATGAGCGCCATCGGCACAACGATTTGCATTCTTGCTGTAGCAGAAGCAAGATTCTCAAACTGTCCTCCATAACCTAACCAGTAGCCGCTAGGTAGCTTTTGCTGTGCCAGTTTGCTTTGCATCTCTTGTACAAAAGACCCAAGATCACGGTCACGCACATTTGCTGTCACAATGACGCGGCGCTTACCATTTTCACGACTTACTTGAGCAAGGCCTAGAATATTCTCAACCTTAGCGACGTCTTGTAACTGAATCAGACCACCATTTGGTAAGCGAATCGGTAACTGAGCTAACTGCTGAGGCGTACGCATGTTTTCCTGCAAACGAATCACAAAATCGAAACGTCTATCACCCTGTAAAATTTGCCCTACACTCTGCCCTCCAATACTGGCAGCCACAATATCCTGAATAGATTTGACTGATAGACCGTATTGGGCAGCCAATGCATGATCAACATCTACATTCAGTAATGGCAAACCGTCAGTCTGTTCAACTTTGACTTCACTGGCACCCGGAATGCTACGTAGCTGTTGAGCTATTTTTTCCGCTTCCTGATTGAGAACCTGCATATCGTCCCCAAAAATTTTCACCCCAATATCACTACGTACACCTGAAATAAGCTCATTAAAACGTAGTTCAATCGGTTGTGAAAATTCACTGTTATTACCAGGAATCTGGTTCACGAACTGCAGCATTCTGGCACGCAGTTCATCTATCGTTTCTTTAGGGTTTGGCCATTGATCGTGTGGTTTTAATAAAACAATACCATCGGAAATATTAGGAGGCATGACATCTGTAGCAACCTCGGCTGTTCCTGTTCTTGCAAAAATGGCTTTAATTTCGGGAAAAGCTTTCAATAACTGCTTTTCCACATTCTCCTGAATCTTAAGCGACTCTTCTATACCAGTGCTCGGTGCACGCATGAGTTGCAGTGCAAAATCACCTTCACTTAACTGAGGTGCGAACTCACTACCCACTCGTGTTGCAATTGCACTTGTCAAAATCAAGATGCTGACCGCTGCTGTGACAACAACATATCGGAAGGCATAAGCCTTATCGAGTAAGCCTGCATAACCTTTTTTCAAGCTCATCATCCAGCGGCTTTCTTTTTCCTTCACTTCACCCGTAACAAATAAAGCAACAGCTGCTGGAACAAAGGTCACAGATAAAATAATTGCTCCCAATAACGCTAAAACGACGGTCATTGCCATAGGATGGAACATTTTTGCTTCTACGCCTGCTAAAGCAAAAATTGGTAAGTACACGACCATAATGATGATCTGACCAAATATTAATGGACGTCGTGCTTGTTTAGCGGCTAGAAATACCTCTGTAAAACGTTCTGAACGTGTTAGTAAACGACCTTTTAAATGCTGCGCTTCAGCTAAACGCCGAATACAGTTTTCAACAATAACAACTGCCCCATCGACAATGATCCCGAAGTCCAAAGCTCCTAAGCTCATGAGGTTGGCACTAATTTTTTGTTCTGCCATGCCCGTTAAGGTAAAAAGCATTGCTAATGGAATAATACAAGCAGTGATTAAAGCAGCACGAAAGTTTCCTAAAAAAATGAACAGGATAACAATGACTAAAATCGCTCCTTCAATCAAATTTTTAGCTACTGTTTTAATTGCTTTATCTACGAGGCTACTACGATCATAGACTGTTTCAATCACCACACCCTGAGGGAGTGATCTTTGGATTTCCTGAACTTTTTGATCAATCGCTTTGGCAATGGTTTTACTGTTTTCACCCATCATCATCATGGCGATACCTAAAACAGTTTCCTGCCCATTATAAGTAGCACCACCAGTACGTAAGTCATGACCAATCGATACTGAGGCCACATCAGCAACCCGTATAGGCAAACCGTTTTTAGTAGCAACCGTAACATTCTGAATGTCTTGTATCGACGTCAGCATACCCGGTACACGGACTGTGAGTTGCTGACCATTCTCTTCAATAAATCCGGCACCGCGGTTTTCATTGTTATTTTGAAGCGCATCTTGTAAATCGGTGAGGGGAATCTGCAACTGCTGTAACCGCGTTAGATCTGGTGAAACCACATAGGTTTTGTTGTATCCACCAATGCTATTAACCTCGGCTACCCCTTGCACACGTTGCAACTGGGGCCGAATAATCCAGTCTTGAATTTCACGCAGGTCCATTGCGCTATAGGCTGAACCATCTGCTTTTTTAGCATTAGGTTCCGCTTTTACCACCCATTGATAAATCTCACCAAGTCCAGTTGAAATTGGAGACATTTGTGGATCAATACTATCGGGTAAAGCACTCTTAGCTTCTTGTAAACGTTGATTAATTAACTGTCTTGCCCAGTAAATGTCAGTACCATCCTTAAAGATAATCGTGACCTGAGAAAGACCATATCTGGAAATTGAACGAGTCTGTTCCAGATTTGGAATGCCGGACATGGCATTTTCAATCGGATAAGTAATCCTTTGCTCAACTTCCGGTGCTGTAAAACCATTAGCCTGACTATTGATTTGTACCTGCACATTGGTGATATCTGGCACGGCATCAATTGAAAGTTTCTGGTAGCTATAAATTCCAACACCAATCCAAGCAATAACAAACATCATGACCCAGATGGCATTTTTAATTGAAAACTGAATGATCCGATCAAACAAACCTTCAGCCGCTGGCAAATCAGGTTTATTAATGTCCATGCTCAGCCTCCCCTTTTTCAAGTTCGGACTTGAGCAAGAAACTACCTTGAGTCACATATTGCTGCTTTTCAGTAATTCCGGATTTAACCTCGACCCATTGTGCATCTGAAGAATAATTGCCTAACTCTACGGTAACTGGAGCGAAATGAATTTTGTCCTTCTCCTGTTTTGCAACAAAGACCACATTCTTTCCATCAATCTGTTGTACCGCTGCCTTGTTAACCCGTAATACCGTCGCTGCATTATTTTGTTTCAGTAACACGTTGACCATTAAGTTAGGACGTAATTCTTTTGAAGGTGTCAGCACCTTGGCCCGAACCTGTAATCGACCAGTTTGACTATCCGCTTCTGACGTTAAACTTTGTACCTGTGCTTTGAAAATATTGTTCGTTTGCAGTGATTTAAATTCAATTTCCTGATTAGGCTGAATATTGGTATTTGTACTTGGTAACACAAACTCAACCCATAACTGATCTAGACGATCAATAACAAATAACTGTTTTTCAGGGCCAATTTGCTCACCAATAACAATATCTTTACTGCTGATTACACCGCTTAAAGGTGCAGTTAAAACATATCGACCTTTACTTGAGCGAGTCGCTCCCAAGGCACTTAAACGGCTATTTGCAGCTTGTACCTGAATTTGCGCTTGACGATAAGCATTGTAAGCACGCTGATAATCTTGTCGTGCTGAAACACCTTGCTGCCACAATTGTTTTTCACGCTGATAATCTTGCTGAGCTAATGTTAGCGCTTCTTGCGCCATGCTTAAGTTAGCTTGTTGATCGACCAAATCTGGTACAAATAAAGTCGCAAGCGCCTGTCCCTTTTCAACTTGTTGTCCCAGCGCAACATTTACACTATCCACTCGGGCAGAAAATGTTGAAGAGACATGTGCTTGCTGGTCTGTATTTACAACAAGTTTGGCAGGGTATGAGAGATTCTGCTCAACTTCTCCGCGCCCTACTTGCTCTAACTTCACACCATATTCAACCAGTTGCTTGGAAGTGAGATTTAAACTTCCTTCCTCTTTTTCAGACTCTTCATGACCCGCTTCACCTTCTGCATGCCCTTCTTCACTTTTTTCAGTAGTGGACTGCTTTTTCCCTGAGAAAAATAACCAAGCACTTAAAGCAAGACAAGCAATCAGCAGCGAAAGAGCAATAAGCCATTGGTTTTTCATTTTTTTAACTGACATTACTCTGCCCCTCCAACTGTTGGCAACTTATAGGTGTCTTGCCATAAATTTTGATTAATTTGATTTAATGCATCTCCGGACATCACCATATTTGGATCGATCCCGAGAGCTAAACTTTCAGCCTCAATAGCTTTTTGCCAAGCAGATTTAAGGAGTTGAACTTTCTTCAATCGTTGTTCTTGTAATTGCAGGGTAGATTGCTGAACATCAGTAATTGCAAATTTACCGACTTTGAAGCCAAGCAACATTTTCTCCTGTACCGTCTCTGATAAAGGAATCTGTTGCTCATTCATCAAGTTATATTGCTGCTTTAAACCAGCCAACTCGTACTGTAGAGTACGAATAGAATCTAGGCTTTGCTTTTTATAAAAACTTTGCTGCTGGGCAATTAAATCAAGTTTGCTTTGGGCAATTTTCAGGGCATATTGCTGGCGATTAAAAATGTTTAAAGGAACCGCAATACCTACTCGAATCTGATTTTCGGTACTGCTCGTTTCTGCGGTTTTGCTACGAACCACGCCCATATTTACGGTAGGTGTTGGACGATTTTTTGCTTTTAAATAATTAATTTCAGAATTTTGTTGGATGGCTTGAAGTCGCATGGACTGTTCTAACAAATTCTGTTTTAAGTATTGATCGATGTCACCTTCATTTTTTAAAGGCCACGCACTTTTTATATCTGGACGTAAGGTGAAGTTATCTTCAGTCTCACCCCATAAGTTCGCCAATTTTCTTTTGGCACTACTTAGTGATAATTCAACTTCCTGATATAAACGTTGGTTTTCAACATGCGTCATTAAAGTCCGGTCTAAATCAACCTGAGCAATACTACCGGCCTGAAAGCGTAAACGAGTAGCATCTAAAAGGTTCTTACTCGTTTTTAATTGTGCTTTCGCAACTTCATGTTCAAGTTCCAAAATCGAAACTTGTGACCATAAATATTTGACAGCAAGCTTCAGTTGAGCCTCATATAAAACCTGATTTAACACAACTTGATTTTGCTGGACACTTGCCAGTTTTTTTGCTGCGGAACGTACACCAAAAACATCTAGTTTTTGCGATATACCAAGTTCTAGTTCCTGATCTTTTCCAGATTTAAAACCCGTTTGCTGTACAGAAACCGTCGGATTTTCCCATAACTGGCTCTGTCTGATATTGCTCTCTGCGATATCTTGTTGAGCTTGCCAAATTCCTGTTTGTGTCTGAAATTGCTTAACCTGCTCTAGTACTTGCTCAAACGTTAAAACATTCTGTATACGCTGCGGTTGAGTATTTTCAGCAAGGTTTTGATTTGAATTAGCCGCAGTTGTTACAACACTAGTTGAAAGCGCAACCGCAACAACTAATGATTTAAGTATCCAAGATGAGCTCAGACTAACGAAACGTTTTTCGTATAAAAAAATAGACATAAAGTAACCCTATGAAATAAATAATATTTCTGGTGGGTTATTTTTCGGCTATCCCACCTATAGCAGGGTTAAAACAGGAGGCGGGTCTTGTTTAGGGATATGAGGAGACTTATAAGAATTAGACCAATAATATTGTTGTTTTGGCTCAGATGACTGTATTAACGGTGAAACAATTTTTTCTTGTGCTTCTACAATCACAACATGAAAACATGAAGGTAAATGATCATGATGATCAGACAAGTTCAAAGGAGCTTTGTGACTAGTCCCTGCGACGTCAGTCTTTTCACTATGGCTATGCTGTGAAGATTCATAACTCAAAGCAGCATGATGTCCAAAATGATGCAATGCTTTTTCCTGATTTTCATGGGCGCAAAATGCCGCTGCCACATTCCATAAACTTTGGAATATAAGCAAACAGAATAAGACGGACATGAAAAGTGCAGAACGTGGCAACAGCACACCATTAAACTAAAAAGTTGAACAAAGCCACTATAGCAGGCTCCCGCCATGTAATAAAATTACAAAACATTGAATTATAGGTTCACTTTCTTACTTAGAAATTTTCCAAATTTTTCTGCATAAAAGAATTTTTTTAGAGCAATATGTATGTATAAAACTTTAACTACTTTTATATTAGTAACTTGCCTCGGTTTAAGCGGTTGTGCAACTACAATGTTGTCCAATACCCTTCCTAGCGAAACAACCGAAGTTAAGACAAATATTTTAAAAACTGATCAGATTATTGCACTCGGGCAAGCCGTTAAAGATGACCAAAAACAAGGTATTGTCTTTGTTGGTCAAGACTATAATTACTTAATGACTGATGGTAGTTCTGAATTTTTAAAGATTATTAAAACTATACCTACTAATGACAGAACACTTAATATCCCTTCCCCTCTTATACTCACTATGGAAGATGCAAATCATTTCAATGGTGTAATCCAAGTTCGCTATAACACCCAATTAGGAAATCTCAAAGAAAAACAAAAAGATATGTTAAAAAAATTGGGGTTTAGAGAAAATTTTAATGCAGTACTTGAGCAACAAAAAAATCAGTACCCCTATATTAATATTTTTTTCAAGGGCCAACTGTATGAAGCTAAAAATCCAAAAGATATACAGCAAAAATTAGAAAAACCATATGCCGTTGAACTACAAGAAAAAATTGAAACAACAACGAAGCACCCGTTTAAAAGCGCTACTCGCAAAGTACTCTATCCATTAGCGATGACTTTTGATGTGGTAACTATTTATCCGTTATTAATTTGGTCTGATTTAAGAGGCGATTTTAATAAATAAAAACTTTTTACTTAAATACAAAACTAGCTTTAAAGCTGGTTTTGTTTAAAAAAATTTCTTTTGTTTGATATTGATAAGTCTTATTGAATTCTTCGCATTCCAAAAAAAATTATGTTCTAGTTTTAAATTTACTCAAGAGAGTCTTTGTTTACCTATAAATTTCGCTAAGCGTAAAAACATCTGTAACTTTTATGTAAGCTAAAACCTCATCATTTTTCATCCAAATGCGCTATATCACATTTACAAAATAAAACATAAGATTTCAATATAAGGGACTAGCTTAAAAGTGTGAGTCAATTCAATCAGATTGAGGAACAAGGGGAGACTATCATGGATATGAAAACAATCAAGCATGGGCTTAATCACTTGTTTGCCTTTGAAAACTTACCAGCCGATATGCATTCACAAGCTGAGGATGAAATTGAACAAGGCTTACGCTTTGAAGAGTTAGCCGTACAAGATCATGAACGTATGCAAAATTGGCTAGATATTACCCCAAACGACCGCAATGCGATGTGGTGTTACCTCCGTGCAGCTTTAAGAGGTAATGCTGACGCTTCTTTTAAACTTGGTATTGGCTATTTAAATGGTCAATTTGGTTTAGATAAAAACTACACTGAAGCTGAAAAGTGGTTAAACAAAGCAGCAAGTCAAGGTCATCCCGACGCTGAACGCTGCTTACAAGAAGCTTTCAGTAAACTTGCCTTCTAATAAAAAAACCAGCCCTTAGGCTGGTTTTTCAATTTAGGTGTAATTAGCCACCAATTTTTTTGTATTTCTTACGATGTGGTTGAGCATCATCACCAAGCTTAGCACGGCGATATGCTTCAAACTCGGTATAGTTACCTGTATAGAACTCTGGTTGCTCATCTTCAAATGACAAGATGTGAGTTGCAATACGGTCAAGGAACCAACGGTCATGCGATACAACCATTACCGTACCAGGGAATACCAAAATTGCATCTTCAAGTGCACGTAAAGTTTCTACGTCCAAGTCGTTTGATGGCTCATCCAGTAAGATAACGTTTGCACCTTGCTGTAAGATTTTTGCAAGTTGTAAACGGTTACGCTCACCACCTGACAATTCACCTACGCGTTTTTGCTGATCTTGGCCTTTAAAGTTAAAGCGACCAATATAAGCACGTGATGCAATTTCATAATCGCCCACTTTCAAGATATCTAAACCGCCAGAAACTTCTTCCCAAACTGTTTTGTTATCATCTAAAGTGTCACGAATCTGACCAACATAAGCAACTTTAACCGAATCACCCAGTGTTACAGTACCAGTGTCAGGTTTTTGCTCGCCTGTCATCATGCGGAATAAAGTCGTTTTACCCGCACCGTTAGGACCTACAATACCGACAATCGCTGCTGGTGGTACCGTAAATGACAAGTTTTCGTAAAGTAAACGGTCACCAAATGATTTACTGATGTTCTCTACTTCAACAACCTTGTTACCTAAACGTGGACCAGGTGGAATATAGATTTCAGAGGTCTCGTTACGCTGTTGGAATTCGCGTGAGTTAAGTTCTTCAAAACGCTCCATACGCGCTTTGTTTTTCTTTTGCTGACCTTTCGCATTTTGACGAACCCATTCAAGTTCTTTTTTCAATGCTTTAGCAAAAGATTCTTCTTGTTTCTGCTCTTGTTCTAAACGAGCATTTTTTTGCTCCAACCAAGAAGTATAGTTACCTTGGTAAGGAATACCATGCCCACGGTCAAGCTCTAAGATCCACTCTGCAACGTTATCAAGGAAATAACGGTCATGCGTAATCGCAACAATTGTACCAGGGAAGTCTTTTAAGAAACGCTCTAACCAAGATACAGACTCTGCATCCAAATGGTTCGTCGGTTCGTCAAGAAGTAACATATCTGGTTTAGAGAGCAATAAACGGCAAAGTGCTACACGGCGGCGTTCACCACCTGAAAGCTTACTTACGTCTGCATCCCATGCTGGAAGATTCAAGGCATCTGCCGCGATTTCAAGCTGGTTATTTAAGTTGTGTGCATCCCAAGCATGGATAATTGATTCTAATTTTTCCTGCTCTTTTGCAAGCGCATCAAAATCTGCATCTGGGTCTGCATATTCAGCAAATACCTGATCAAGACGTTCTAAAGCATCTAGAGCTTCACGTACGCCATCTTCAACGTTACCACGAACGTCTTTAGTTGGATCAAGCGGCGGTTCTTGCTCTAAATAGCCGATTTTAATTCCAGGTTGTGCACGAGCTTCACCAGAGAAATCTTTATCTACGCCAGCCATAATACGAAGCAAGGTAGATTTACCCGCACCGTTCAAACCGAGCACACCAATTTTGGCACCCGGGAAAAATGATAAAGAGATGTCTTTTAAGATTTCGCGCTTTGGCGGAACCATCTTAGACACTCGGTTCATCGTATAAATATATTGGGCCACGCAGGACTCCTCAATTGAAAAACCAACAGATCGCAATGAGCGAAAAATAGTAGCTATTATATGCTGAACGCAGCAAAAAAATAAGGCGTGATTAAGTTTAATCGTTTTTTATAACTGATAAATGAGGTCAAAATTGTTTCCTGATATAAAAAATGCATGATCTTGAATCATGCATTTTTCGCTTATTACACTGCTTGAAGATGAGTTCTTCTACATAGATTTATTTAAGAAAATTATTGACTAACAAATTTTTAACATCATCTACCCGACCCGACATTAACGCTTTAATCGCATAGAGAGAGGTTGAAGAAACCTGATTCAGGTTAGGATCTGGCGGCATTACCAGCTCCATCGGATTGGTATGCACATCGAGTAAAGCAGGACCATCGTGTTTTAAAAAACTTTCCACGGCCTGTTCTAACCCGTTACCATGCGTTATCGTTTGTCCATGCAAACCAATTACGCGAGCAAGCTGACCGAAATCAGGATTGAGCAGGTCAGTATAATGGTCGAGCAATCCTTCCACTTTTTGTTCAAGCTCTACAAAATTGAGCGAACTATTATTAAATACCACAATCTTGATTGGCAGTTTTTCTTGAATTGTGGTGAGCAGATCTCCCAGTAACATGGCTAAGCCACCATCTCCACATAATGCAATGATCTGGCGGTTCGGGAATGCTTTTTGGGCTCCAAGTGCTTGAGGCATGGCATTGGCCATAGTGCCATGTAACAAACTGGTAAAGGTTCGACGTTTTCCATTTACGTCAATATGCCTTAATACCCATACCATCGGTGAGCCACCATCTCCGAAGAAAATTGCATCTTGATCTGCATAACGGTTGAGTAAAGACACCAGATATTGTGGATGAATCAGCCCATCTTTACCTACCCGCTCTTCTTTACGTCGTATTTCATCGCTCTCATGTTTCAACGCAAGACAATGATCTAGAAAATCACGCTCATGACGTGTTTCAAGCAGTGGCAATAATGCATCGAGTGTAGATGAAATTTTACCCACGGCACCTAATGTAATCGGATGGCGACGCCCCAAATGGGTCGGATCAATATCAATTTGCAAGATTTTGGCATGGCTTGGATAATACTGTGCCCATGCGAAATCGGTACCTAGCAAGATCAGCAAATCGCAATCCATGAGGGTGTGATAACCCGCTTTATTACCAAAAATACCCGTCATGCCCATATTGTATGGATTGTCGTATTCGACAAAATCCTTAGCACGTGAAGTATGTGCTACAGGAGCGTTTAACTTCTCTGCAAAAGCCACTAGTTGGTCATGCGCATCCTCACACCCAGCACCTGCATAAATTCCAATTCTTTGATGCTGTGAAATCAACTGAACAATCTGGTTGAGTTCGGACTTATTCGGCAAAATATCGGGATTAGTTTGGCGTGGTACAAAGGGTAGACCCGCCTCAGCCGACGCTGCACTAATATTGGCCGGAACAATAACCACCGCGACACCACGTTTGGTCAGCGCAGCCTGACACGCCATGCTCATAATATGTCTGGCTTGTGAAGGTTGAGTAATCTCTTCACAAAAAACCGAATTTTTTGCATAAACTGATTTAAAATCGACATATTGTGGAAAGTCGACAAATCCTGCCATCTCGGTAGAAATCTGGCTTGCAATCAAAATGACTGGCGCACGATTACGATGCGATTCATATAAACCATTAATGAAGTGTAGGCTTCCTGGCCCACACGATCCTGCACATGCCGTCAAGTGACCACTGAGTAAAGCATCTGTACCGGCTGCAAAACCACCAACCTCTTCGTGGCGTACATGAATCCATTCAATTTTACTCTTAGACATGGAGTCAGTGACATGGTTTAAGGTGTCACCCACAATACCGTAGCAACGTTGAACACCTGCTTGTTCCAGCATCTCAATGATAATATCAGATACTTTTTGAGTACTCATTAGTTCACTTCTCCAGCTTTTTTATCATGAATTGAATTACTTGTATTTTTATAGTGTTCTTGCGGGCGGCAGACCGCCAGTAAGTTTTTGTGGCGTTCTCTCAACTTCATGTAAATTTAATTGAGTGATTCGAAAAAAATAAAATAAGCTCTTTTATACTTAAAAATGCTGAACTTTACATAAAAATATCTAAATCATGAATAAAGAGTATGCTAAAAAATCTGGATTATTCTTTAACCACTTCGATGATAACAATGTCAAATACATACCGAGACGAAACCTTAGCCATTCACGCAGGCTACACACCTGAAGCAACAACAAAAGCAGTAGCTGTTCCAATTTATCAAACAACTTCATATGCATTTGATAATACCCAACACGGTGCAGACCTTTTCGACTTAAAAGTTCAAGGCAATATTTATACCCGTATTATGAACCCGACCACTGCTGTGCTTGAGCAACGCCTTGCTGCTCTCGAAGGTGGCATTGGTGCTTTAGCTTTAGCATCCGGAATGGCAGCAATTACCTATGCCATTCAAACCATTACTGAGGCGGGAGACAATATTGCTTCAGTCTCAACTTTATATGGCGGTACATACAACTTATTTGCCCATACGCTGCCAAAACAGGGAATCGAAGTTCGCTTTTTCGATTATCAAAAACCCGAAAGCTTACGTAACTTAATAGACGATAAAACTAAGCTTGTTTTTGTCGAGTCAATTGGTAACCCGCTCGGCAATATCATCGATTTAGAAGCAATTTCAAAAATCGCCCATGAATATGGTGTACCTGTCGTTGTCGATAACACAGTTGCCACCCCTGCTTTATTAAAACCATTTCAATATGGAGCTGATATCGTTATCCATTCGCTTACTAAATATATTGGTGGTCATGGTAATAGTATTGGCGGTGCAATCGTCGATAGCGGTAAATTTCCTTGGGGTAAATATCCAGAACGTTTTAAAGTTTTGAATACACCCGACCCAAGCTATCATGGTGTGAACTATGTCGAAGCATTAGGTGAGGCTGCCTATATAGCACGAGCTCGCGTGGTGCCATTACGCAATACAGGCGCAGCTATTAGCCCGCTCAGTGTTTTCTTAATTTTACAGGGTCTCGAAACTCTAAACTTACGTATTGAACGTCATACTGAAAATGCTCAGAAAATTGCGGAATATTTGCAAAACCATCCGAAAGTAAAATGGGTCAATTACGCAGGTCTAAAAGATCATCCACAACATCAACTTGCACAAAAATATGTAAAAGGCAAACCTTCTGCAATTTTATCTTTTGGCGTTCAGGATGGCCGTGAAGGCGGTACTCGTTTTATTGATGCACTAAAGTTATTTACCCGTCTTGTGAACATTGGCGATGCGAAAAGTTTAGCTTGCCACCCCGCAACCACAACTCACCGCCAGCTCAATGAACAAGAACTAAAAGCTGCCGGCGTAAGTGAAGATATGGTTCGCCTATCTATTGGTATTGAGCATGTTGATGACCTAATTGCCGATTTAGAACAAGCACTTTCATCTGTATAAATTTTAAACTTATCTATCAAGCCTCTGGAATATAGAGGCTTTTTTTATTTTCAAGTGATTTAACCCTCAATAATAATTAATGGATTAGGGTAATAATTTAGAGTTTTTACTCTAAATAAATTGTTAAATTTCATATATTTACACACTAGACAATTTTTAAACATCTATTAAGATAGGGCAATATTTAGGAGTTCATCAGGATGAACCAACGGTTGTAAAAATAAAAATTACATACCGGAATAAATAGCCCCTGCCCCTACTTAGGTAAAATGCTGTGAATAAAAAATTAGAAGCTCTGTTCCAGGAAAAGGTACAAGGTAAAGTCATTTTAGTGACAGGCGCCTCAAGTGGAATCGGTTTAACGATTTCCAATAAACTTGCTGACGCTGGTGCACATGTTTTACTGGTTGCCCGTACTCAAGAAACATTAGAAGAAGTCAAAGCAGATATTGAAAGCCGTGGCGGTCAGGCATCAATTTTCCCATGTGATCTGAACGACATGGAAATGATTGATCAGGTTTCTAAAGAGATTCTAGCTTCTGTTGATCATATTGATATTTTAATTAATAACGCTGGTCGTTCTATTCGTCGTGCTGTTCATGAGTCTTATGACCGTTTCCACGACTTTGAGCGTACCATGCAATTAAATTACTTTGGCGCTGTGCGTTTGGTTCTTAATATTTTACCGCACATGATTCAACGTAAAGACGGACAAATTATTAATATTAGTTCGATTGGTGTATTAGCAAATGCAACACGCTTCTCGGCTTATGTTGCCTCTAAAGCTGCGCTTGATGCATTTAGCCGTTGTCTTTCTGCCGAAGTTCATGCACATAAAATTGCAATCACCTCAATTTATATGCCTTTAGTGCGTACTCCTATGATTGCGCCGACTAAAATTTATAAATATGTACCGACTCTATCACCTGAACAAGCAGCGGACTTAATTGCTTATGCGATTGTGAAACGTCCGAAACGTATTGCCACAAACTTAGGCCGTTTAGCTTCTATGACGTATTCGGTAGCACCTGGTATTAACAATATGTTTATGTCGATCGGTTTCCGTCTATTCCCAAGTTCAGATGCAGCAAAAGGTAAAAAGACTGAGAAACTAAATTGGGCACAGAAAGCTTATGCACGTCTTTTCCCTGGTGAGCATTGGTAATCTGCCATATTAAGGTTATTTAAAAATAAAAAAGCGCCTCTCATTAGGCGCTTTTTTATTAATCCTATTTAAGCATCTAAAAACTCAACATGCCCTGTTTTAACATCATAAATCGCACCAATAATTGCAATCTCACCACGATCTAGCAGGTCTTTCAGTACTGTGCTGTTATTAATAATATATTGAATATTGTAGTGAACATTCATTGCTGTCACCTGATTAATAAAAGCTTTATTTAACTCACGCGGTTGCATAATGTCATATACGCTTTCTACCGAACGCATGAGTGGGCCAAGCACATATTGAATATGCGGCATTTCTTTGACATCAGAAACTTGCTTTTGCTGTAAACGTAACTGACATGCGCTGGTCACTGCACCACAGTCAGTATGGCCTAAAACTAAAATGACTTTTGAACCTTTTGCCTGACAAGCAAACTCAAGTGAGCCAAGTACTTTTTGACCTGCAATATTACCGGCAATCCTTAAACTAAATAGATCACCAATACCTACATCAAAAATCATTTCAGTGGGAGCACGAGAATCCATACATCCTAAAACAGCCGCAATCGGATGTTGGCCTTCATCTGCGGTGACACGAATTTGACGGTAAATATCGCGTTGTAAACGTTCATTTTTCACAAAGCGTTCATTACCTTCCTTAAGTAAGGTAACCACCTGCTGCGGACTTAATTTACGCTGTAAATCTCTGGTACTAATGTAGATATCAAGAACTGCATCATCTACTTCTTCATAGTGCTGCTTAAACCCAATGAGTTTGAGATCGACCTGACGCTTAACTGCAGTTTCATTCTGATAATCTTGAATGACCTGATAGATATCGGGATCAATCGAATCGCATTGAGTGGCATCAATAATCAACTGCTGATCTTTATGAACATGCTCTAATGCAGAAATGAGCGCTGAACGATTCAGAAAAGTGACCTGTGATGGAAGCTCAATACGCGTCACAATTCCATGTAAATGCTTTTCTTTATAAACACGAACGCCTTTATTAAAGTTGCCATACAAAATAAATGCACTACTGGTAAATAGACCTACCAAAATTCCGGTTAACAAGTCTGTCAGTAAAATTGCAACGAGAGTGATAATGAAAGGTAAAAACTGTTTCCAGCCTTTTTGATAAAGCTGTTTAAATAACTTTGGATGAGTCAGTTTAAAACCAGTCACGATTAAAATCGCTGCAAGTGCAGACAATGGAATCATGTTCATAAGTTGAACAAAGAATAAAACTGCTAGTAGCAATAATATGCCGTGAATAATCGTGGAATATTTACTCCGTGCGCCTGTATTTGCATTTACAGAACTGCGGACAATGACTGATGTGACTGGCATGCCGCCAATTAAACCTGAAACAATATTCCCCGCACCTTGTGCCCACAGTTCACGGTTAGGTGGAGATGAACGCTTTTGAGGATCAAGTTTATCGGCCGCTTCTAAGTTTAGTAATGTCTCTAAAGACGCCACAATCGCGAGTGTAATTGCTCCGGTATAAATCAATGGTTCAGCCAGATAGCTAAAGTCTGGAAAAACCAATACCTCTTCTGGTGCTTGTAATATATTTGGTAGTTGAATCAAATTATTGGTTTGGACTGCCCAAGATGAGCCAATATTCATTAAGACAAAATTTAAAACTGCAGCAATGACTACAGCAATTAAAGCTGAAGGTAGTGCTAATTTTTTAAGTGGGCTGCTGTCCCAAGCTAAAATTAAAAATAAGCTCAGCAGTCCAATCAACGCCGCGCCAGTGTCAAACTTTTGGATAACCGTATCTGGTGTAGCAGTCCAAACGTCTTTCCATGAAAAATCAGTCAATCCAAATAAATACGGTAGTTGCGTCACAATAAGAATGGCACCAATGGCAGCCAGTAATCCTAAAATGACATTGTTTGGAATAAAGTTGGCAAAGAAACCCAACTTAAATACACCAAACAGAATTTGTAAAATTCCTGCAAATACAATACACAATAAAAAGGCGGCATAATTGCCGCCTAATTGGTCGAGTTGTACAAGGATGACCGCAGTCAACCCTGCTGCTGGGCCAGAGACACTGATGTGAGAACCACTCAGCAGGCCAACAATAATTCCACCAACAATTCCGGCAATAATACCAGAAATGATTGGAGCGCCTGAGGCTAAGGCAATACCCAAACATAAGGGTAAAGCCACGAGAAATACGACCACTCCCGAAAGGAGATCGTTTAAATGAAATCTATTTTTCAGTTCTAAAGCCGGCATAAAAACAACCATTTATAATATAAAAAAACAATCAATTTTTAATATAACTGCCTGAAAGTGATGAACTTACCTCAAGGCTTTATCGATATTGTCTGACATCGGTAAAGGGTTAAAGTTGAGTTATGCTATAACGTTGTATAGTTGATTGTAGATTTCACACCGTTTTTGTTGATCTTAAGATTCACCTCATCTTTACCACTGCGATTTCTGAAAAACCGAATTTCACAATCTCTAAAGCAAACTTTAAAAATAATAAAAAACCTCCCGTTTGGGAGGTTTTTTAGGTGTTCTAAAGGCTCTTATTTAGAACCTTTAATTCCTGCTTGTAGTAACAATGCACCAAACCCACCAATTTTTTGTTCTTGTGGTTTTTCTTGTTTGCTACGTTGTGGGCGTTCAACCTGATCTTTACGTGGTTGTTGAGGACGCTTACCTTGCGGCTTACGCTCAGAACGCTGTTCGTTATTTTGCTCACGACGCGGTGGACGCTGTGCCTTAACAGGCGCGGCACCTTCTGCACGCATACTCAAGTTCACACGGTTACGCTCAGCATCAACTTGCATCACACGCACTTGTACGATTTGACCTGGTTTTACCACTTTATGCGGGTCAGAAACGAATTCATTCGCTAATTCAGAAATATGAACTAAACCATCTTGGTGTACGCCAATATCAACAAAGGCACCAAAATTCGTCACGTTCGTTACCACACCTTCAAGCTGCATACCTTCAGTCAACTGAGCAACTTCAGTAATGTCTTCACGGAATTTAGCTGTGCGGAATTCTGGACGTGGGTCACGACCCGGTTTTTCAAGTTCTGCTAAAACATCCTGAATAGTCGGCAAACCGAATTTGTCATCAACAAACTCTTCTGCTTTCACCTGACGAATAATTTCAGTATTACCAATAATGTCTTTAACAGTTGTCGCTTTTGCTGCAACAATTTTCTCGACAAGACCATAACTTTCAGGGTGAACAGCAGAAGCATCTAAAGGTTCAGAACCATTTTGGATACGTAAGAAACCAGCTGCTTGTTCAAAAGTACGCTCGCCTAAACGTGGTACGCTTTTCAATGCTTGACGGTTATCAAAACGGCCATGTTCTTTACGGTATTCAACGATTTGCTGAGCAATCGCTTTATTTAAACCTGCAATGTAAGCCAAGATTGCTGGTGAAGCAGTATTTACATCAACACCAACAGCGTTCACACAGTCTTCTACCACTGCATCAAGCGTTTTTGCTAAACCAGTTTGGTTTACGTCGTGTTGATACTGACCTACACCAATCGATTTCGGGTCAATCTTCACAAGTTCAGCAAGTGGATCTTGTAAACGGCGCGCAATAGACACTGCGCCACGAATTGAAACATCAAGCTCTGGAAGTTCTGCTGCAGCAAGTTCACTTGCAGAGTAAACAGATGCACCTGCTTCGCTTACAGTCACACGTGTTAATTTAAGGTCTGTATTTGCAGCCATCATTTCTGCAACCACAGCTTCTGTTTCACGGCTCGCCGTACCGTTACCAATCGCAATAAGCTCGACATTATATTCACGGCATAGACGTGCAAGCTCAGCAATAGAGCCTTCTTTGTCTTCTTTAGGCGCAAATGGGTAAATCGTGCTGTGAGCAAGTACATCACCAGCATCGCTTACAACAGCCAATTTCACACCAGTACGAATACCAGGGTCAACACCCAAAGTCGTACGGCTACCCGCTGGTGCAGATAACAATAAATGACGAAGGTTTTCAGCAAATACCTGCATTGCTTCTGCTTCGGCAGCAAGACGTTTTTCTGTCAGTAATGAATGCTCGATTTGAGGACGAACTTTACCTAACCAGAATAATTTTGCAGTTTGCTTCAAGAAGTCTTGGCGAGCTTGTGGCTGAATTTGATCTAGGTTGTATTCAGTTTCAATACGTGCCAATGGTGCATCATCTTCACCATCTACTTTTAAACCAAGTACGTTTTCTTGACGGCCACGTAACATTGCCAATAAACGATGAGAAGGTAATTTGTTGAGGCCTTCAGAAAATTCAAAGTAATCGCGGAACTTTTTGCCCACTTCTTTCTTTTCTTCAGAAGCAACAGTACTTTTTAGCACTGCTGTTTTTGCAAAAGTCGCTTTTAATTCTGTAGTAAGCGCAATGTTTTGTGCCCAATCATCAATCAAAATATGCTGGATTGCGTCTAACTGACTTTCTACATCTGGGTAGTCTTCATGACTAAAACCAGCTAATGCTTCTGTCGGATCAATTTGTTCTGAAATAATTTTTTCGGCAATTGGCCCCAGACCCGCTTCTTTCGCCTTGAAAGACTTGCTCGTACGTTTAGGACGGTACGGCGCATAAATTTCTTCTAAAGCATTTTTTGTTTCGGCTGCATTCACCCGCGCCAACAAGTCATCATTCAATTTATTCTGTTCTTGCAATGACTGAATGACCTTTTCACGGCGCTCATATAAATCACGTAAATACGCTAAACGAGTATCTAATTGGCGTAACTGCGTATCATCTAAACCTTGTGTTACTTCTTTACGGTAACGGGCAATGAATGGAACACTGGCACCTTCATCAATTAAGCGGATGGCAGCTTCTACTTGGTTTGGACGTACGGCAAGCTCACTTGCCAACTGCTGAACTAAGTCAGTCATCGTGTTTGATCCCACAAGGATAAAGTTTAAAAGCACTGATTATAAAGACCAAGACTATAAAATCCACACTTGTTTGCGTATTCAAAACGTTTTTTTGTATTGACTGTGAATTTTTCACATTCTTTACTTCATAAAAAACGTTTTAGCTATTCATTTTGGTCTTCAAACCCATATTTTACTTTTTAAAAAATCTGAAATTTATAGGATATCCGTTAAGTAAAATGAAATTTTTAATATAAATTACGAGAAAATGAACATATTGATACAGTATCAGAATGAACAAAATTATAGTTTTTCTTATCTGTCTAAATAGATTATTAAGCTTTAATATTTGAATGAGTTCTCAACCTCTTAGAAAATAAGCTTTAAAAAGCAGCGTTGATTTTTAAAATAATCTATTTGAAACAATTATTTATTAAAATTTAATCGAATAGAATTTAACGAGTGACCGAATGCTTGGTTTTTTCTTTAAGGCTTTGCTAAATTATGGGCATAAGATGTTGTTTTTTGGTTTCAAGCCCCTACGAAAATTGTAATTTTGAGCAAATTGATACATAGTCTTAACAAGAACATCGGCATTATACTGAGGGCTTGTTGGCAATAAGCCTAACCGATCCAATAATATATAAATTATGACTTTAAAAGGGAGTACATCATGAGTTTAGTTGTACCTGCTGAACATCCTGAAACCGTACATAACGAAACGGATCGTGTCGAACGCATTTTAGTGGTCGATGACGATGTGCGTTTACGTACCCTCTTGCAACGTTTTTTGGAAGATAAAGGCTTTGTTGTAAAAACTGCCCACGATGCCTCACAAATGGATCGTTTATTACAACGTGAGTTATTTTCACTTATCGTACTCGACTTTATGTTGCCCGTTGAAGATGGTTTAAGTATCTGTCGTCGTTTACGTCAGTCAAACATTGATACACCTATTATTATGCTAACTGCACGTGGTAGCGACTCTGACCGTATTGCTGGTCTTGAAGCTGGTGCAGATGACTATTTACCGAAACCATTCAACCCAAATGAGCTTTTAGCACGTATTCGCGCAGTATTACGTCGTCAGGTTCGTGAAGTTCCGGGTGCTCCAAGCCAACAAGTTGAAGTGGTTAGCTTTGGTCCATGGTCTTTAGATTTATCTACACGTACGCTTACTCGTGAAGGACAAATCGTTACTTTGACCACGGGTGAGTTTGCCGTATTGAAAGCATTGGTACAGCATCCACGTGAACCGTTAACGCGCGACAAACTTATGAACTTGGCTCGTGGCCGTGAATGGGGTGCAATGGAGCGCTCAATTGACGTTCAAGTGTCTCGTCTACGTCGTTTAATTGAAGATAACCCAGCACGCGCACGTTATATTCAAACGGTATGGGGTGTAGGTTATGTATTTGTTCCAGATGGTGCTGAATAAGCTTGAGATAAATTAGAGTGAGTTTAGAGCCAATACCACCGCAAAACTTTACCGACTACGTTGCGTACTCAGAGCGTAAACGGACGAGATGGGAACGTTTTCTCGACAAAATTAAGCCACGTTCTGCTGCCATGCGTACCACAATTTTGGTACTGCTGGTGGTGTTCTTTAGCCTCTTTATGTCATTGTGGTTTTTTTGGCGAACCCTCTATTTACCCGAAATTCAACAGCATGCCCGTTATTTGGCTGTTGAACTCGAGCTAGTGAACAACCCTAATATACGTATTTTTCATCGTGATACAGAAGTTGATGTTGATACTTGGCTGCGTAATCGGGTTGGCATTGAATATATAACCGACCCTAAAGAGTATCCAAGCGTTCGCGATAAAGTCATTGCAGAGTTTTTTACCAACCAAGTTGAACAAAAACTTGCAAATGAAATTGGCGCAAAAGACGTTACAGTTTACTTCCAGTTTAAACCTAGCCCACGCATCTGGATTCAAACACCAGAAATGCATGGCAATTGGGTTCGTGAGCCTTTAAAAACCTATGCAAACTATAGTCCTGAGCTATTAATTGGTTGGGTTGTGGGTGTGCCATTAGTTTCGGCCATCATTATTTTAATTTTGATTCGTCAAATGAACCGCCCATTACGTCGTTTGCAAAATGCTGCCAACGAATATAGTAAGTCTGGAACAGCACCATATTTAGATACTAACCATGGCCCTTTAGAAATTCGCCAGGTAAACCAAGCATTTAACCGCATGGTGTATACACTTGAGCAGACCGAGCGTGAAAGACGGATTATGCTAGCGGGTATTTCACACGATTTAAGAACCCCGCTTACACGTATTCGTTTAACCGCTGAAATGTTGCCTGATGAATTTCTACGTGAAGGTTTGGTCTATGATGTAGATGATATGGATGCAATTTTGAATCAGTTCATCTCGTATATGCGGGATGGTTCAGATGAAGAATTAAAAGACACCAATATCAATATATTATTGCAAGAATTAATTGTTCAATTTAAACCGCTTGATATTCGTTTTGAGGTGCAAGATGTTCCGATTATTCCTGCACGTAGCCTTTCTTTAAAACGTCTGATTGCCAACCTCATTAATAACGCAAAACGTTATGGTGCGGAACCAATCGAACTCAGCGCCAAAGTTGAAAATGAACATATTTTAATTACGGTTGCTGACCATGGTGAAGGCATTCCAGAAGATCAGATTGAAGAATTAATGCAGCCATTTGTAAGAGGTAACTCTGCCAGGACCATTCAAGGCAGTGGTTTAGGCCTTGCAATTGTTAAGCGTATTGTCGACATTCATCAAGGTGAAATTCAAATTCATAACCGTGAACAAGGCGGTTTAGAAGTGATTATTTCATTACCTATTCCAAAACCAGCGGCCGAAGAAAACACAACGCCAAATCCTTTGGAAAAAATTAAACAAACTTTAAGTGAGCGCTTCTAATTTGATCAATTGATCATTTAAAGCGCTATTTTAAAATTTATTAAATACTAAATAAATCAATGCATTAAAAGTCATAAAATAAATTTATACCGCCATTTATTTAAAAAATTAGACCTTAGCCTAACACCTATGCACTTTTCATTTTTTCATAGCTAAAATCCGGTATGTTTTGACAATATTGAGGATGTCCAATGTCTTTAAGTCGTATTCGCCTAGCTTCTCTTCATGACAAGGTCATCAGTGCTGAACAAGCTGCGCAATTCATCGAAAATGGAATGACTGTTGGTATGAGTGGTTTTACTCGTGCTGGCGAAGCTAAAGCTGTTCCTCAAGCACTTGTAGAGCTTGCAAAAAAGAATCCGTTAAAAATCACGTTAATTACGGGTGCTAGCTTAGGTAATGACTTAGACAAACAACTCACGGAAGCAGGTGTTTTATCTCGTCGTATGCCATTTCAGGTAGACAATACTTTACGTCGTGCGATTAACAACGGCGAAGTTATGTTCATTGACCAACATTTATCAGAAACTGTTGAGCAAATGCGTAACCAGCAACTTAAACGTCCAGATGTTGCGGTGATTGAAGCAATTGCAATTACTGAAGATGGTGGCATTATTCCAACAACTTCTGTGGGTAACTCTGCAAGTTTCGCAATTTTTGCTGAAAAAGTTATTGTTGAAATCAATACCTCTTTAAGCGAAAGCTTTGAAGGTTTGCACGACATCTATATTCCAACTTACCGTCCAACACGTACGCCAATTCCATTAACAAAAGTGGATGAGCGTATTGGTACAACAGCCATCCAGATCGATCCTGCAAAAATTGTAGGTATTGTCTTTAACGATACACATGACTCACCATCAACAGTCACTCCTCCAGATGATGAGACTCAAGGCATCGCAAATCACCTGATTGCTTTCTTTGAAAAAGAAGTTGCTGAAGGCCGTTTACCTAAGAACCTTGGTCCATTACAAGCAGGAATCGGTTCAATTGCCAATGCAGTATTAACAGGTTTAAAAGATTCTAATTTTGAAGACCTCATCATGTACTCAGAAGTACTACAAGACTGTACTTTTGAACTCATTGATGCAGGTAAAATGAAGTTTGCTTCTGGTAGCTCAATTACCCTTTCAGCTAAATGTGGTGAGAAAGTTTTTGGCAATATCGAAGCTTACAAAGACAAATTAGTACTTCGTCCACAAGAAATTTCGAATCACCCTGAGCTTGTACGTCGTTTAGGTATTATCGGCATTAACACTGCACTTGAGTTTGATATTTACGGCAACGTGAACTCAACTCACGTATGTGGTACTAAAATGATGAACGGTATTGGTGGTTCAGGCGACTTCGCTCGTAATGCTCACTTGGCAATTTTTGTGACCAAATCAATTGCTAAGGGTGGCGATATCTCTTCTATCGTGCCAATGGTAAGCCACGTTGACCACAGTGAACACGACGTTGATATTTTAGTAACAGAGCAAGGTTTAGCAGACTTACGTGGCTTAGCACCTCGTGAACGTGCTCGCGCAATTATTGATAACTGTGTGCATCCGCTTTACCGTGATGCATTGAACGACTACTTTGATCGTGCCTGTGCCAAAGGTGGACATACTCCTCATTTACTTCGTGAAGCATTGTCTTGGCATGCAAACTTCGAAGAAACAGGTCAAATGCTTCAAGCGGCACCTGTTGCAAAATCAGCGTAAGCAATATTTTTAATTTAAGCACTCCTACGGGGGTGCTTTTTTATTTGTTTAAATTATTCACAACTACTGCTCAATTGCGTATTTTTATTTTATCTTTTCAATACATCAAAACAAAAAGTAGAAATCCATATGTTTATTATTCGTCAATTTACAAATGCAGATCTGGATGATGTGGTCAATTTATGGGAAAGCTGCGACCTAACCCGTCCATGGAATAATCCTGAAACCGATATATTTAGAAAAGTCTCACAACAGGATGATTTGTTTTTGGTTGCTATTAAAGATGAGGAATTGATTGGCACGCTCATGGGCGGCTATGACGGTCATAGAGGCTGGATTAACTATTTGGCTGTTCATCCCCACCAACAACGCTTAGGAATCGCTACAGCGCTTGTTCAGCAGCTTGAAAAGCGCCTTATCGCTCGTGGCTGCCCAAAACTTCAATTATTGGTGCGTAAAGACAATCTAAATGTGCTGAACTTTTACGAACAGCTCGGTTATGACGAAGTAGAAGCCGTATGTTTAGGAAAACGACTCATTAATGATAGTCCTCACGAGTAAAGACAAATTTCAGTTGAGCCATTTCTAGAAAGTTCAAACATTGTTGGGGATAAGTGAGTTTGCTTGTGGATAAAATGAGATTTATACACAAGTGAAGTCTTAATATTTTTTATTAAATAAATAGGCATGAAAAAAGCCCCATACTTTAAAGTATGGGGCTTTTTCGAATATGGTGGCGAGACCCAGGATCGAACTGGGGACACACGGATTTTCAATCCGTTGCTCTACCTACTGAGCTATCACGCCGATGGCCTGTATTAAGCCGCATCTCAGAACAATAGTCAACAATTATCCTGAGTTTCTGATTTAAATGAGTATTTTTTATACTTAAAAAAAATCCCTGATGGGATCAGGGATTGAAAACACAAATAATGGTGGCGAGACCCAGGATCGAACTGGGGACACACGGATTTTCAATCCGTTGCTCTACCTACTGAGCTATCACGCCGAAGTGGGCGTATTAAACAATGTTTATAAGAAGACGTCAAGCAACTTCCGTATTTTTTGTAACAAGTGTTTAATTTTAAATCACAAGTACAGGAAAAATGGAATTTTAGCTATGCAATTTACCAATATGCGCTAAACAGCGATGAATGGCACCGCAGCCTGGCTCAAAAATTTTAACGCCTTTTGATTCTTCTATACGACAAGCTTCTTCTACCAAGCGCTCAGCTACCCCACGACCACGGTTAGCAGGGTGTACAACAATATATTCAAGTACCTTGCTTTCGCCTTGTCCTGAACACCAGATTGCACCTATAATTTTGGTGTTAAATTCGGCAGTGTATAGCGTGGTATACTGCTGTAAATCTTGTTCAAGTTGTTCAATCGCATCGTGCCCGTCACCAAACTCCGGACTTGTGTCATACAGTCGCTCAAGCTGATCGCGGATCTCTGAATTATCTAGAGAACTATAAGCATGTACGGTAATAGGCATTGATTAACCCTCCTGAGCAAACTATGATGCTGTCACGAATTCGTCACAGCGAAATTGTCGTTAACATCCAATCATTTTTGACGTTTTTTGAGGAACGTGTCCATGACGCAACGTATCAGTGAAGTGGTTAGAAATACCAATGAAACCAAAATTCGAGTTCGTTTAAATCTCGATGGTACTGGTCAAGGCACACTAAACACCGGAGTTCCATTTTTAGACCATATGATTGATCAAATCAAGCGACATGGCTTATTTGATATCGATATTCATTGTGATGGAGACTTAGAGATTGACGATCACCATACCGTAGAAGACTGCGGTATCACGCTTGGACAAGCTTTTGCACAAGCTTTAGGTGATAAAAAAGGTTTACGTCGTTATGGACATTTTTATGCGCCATTAGACGAAGCTTTATCTCGTGTGGTTGTAGATTTGTCTGGTCGTCCGGGTTTATTTATGGATATTCCATTTACTCGCGCGCGCATCGGTACCTTTGACGTAGACTTATTTTCCGAGTTTTTCCAAGGTTTCGTAAACCACGCCCTTATGACCTTACATATTGATAACTTGAAAGGTAAAAATAGCCACCATCAAATCGAGAGTGTATTTAAAGCACTAGCGCGTGCTTTGCGTATGGCATGTGAAATTGATCCACGTGCTGAAAACACGATTGCATCGACAAAAGGTAGCCTCTAATGACACGTATCGCGTTACTTGATTATGGCATGGGCAATCTACACTCAGCTGCTAAAGCACTTGAGCATGTAGGTGCTACAGTCGATGTAACTAACGACCCAAAATTAATTGCACAAGCCGACAAAATTGTTTTCCCGGGTGTTGGGGCAATGCGTGACTGTATGCAAGGCATGCGTGAAGCAGGTATTGATGAAGTCGTACGCAACGCTGCTTTTAATAAGCCAGTTCTTGCAATCTGTGTAGGCATGCAAGCGCTTCTACAAAGCTCTGAAGAAAATGGCGGTGTAGATGCCTTAGGTATTTTTGAAGGTGTTGTTAAACACTTCCCTCAAATGGAAGGCTTAAAAGTCCCACACATGGGCTGGAACCAAGTTCACCAAATGGACCCAAGCCATCCAATGTGGAACAACATTGATCAAGATGCTCGCTTCTACTTTGTACACAGCTATTATGTTGAACCGAAAGATGAAAATCTTGTAGCTGCAACATGTGAATACGGCGTGAACTTCTGTACGGCAATTCACAAAGATAATTTATTTGCGACTCAATTCCACCCAGAGAAAAGTCACACTGCAGGTTTACAGTTACTGAAAAACTTTGTGGAATGGAATATTTAATTTCACAAAAGCTTTAAACAGATCAGGTCTAGATGGCCTGATCTTTTTTTTTATTTATAATAACAAGCAATCATTTATAGAATGATATTTTATTCAACAAAATATTGAATATTCATACTTTTAAATAAAACCAAATGAACAGGATAAACACAATGAATTCACCTTTTGAAAATCAGCCACTTCAGCAAGATTCGCCCTTTAAGGCAAATGGACGTTTTGGACGGCTCTCTTATGCTGCTTGGACCTTCCTATTTACGTTAACCCTCGCTGCTGCTGTTCTACTTATTATTTTTACTTTCGGTCTTACACAAAATGAGGGCACCCCAGGTTTTACTGCGCCGGGCATCATCGCTATTGCCATTCTCTATATCGTCGGTATTTATATTAGCTTCGTATTTACTATTCGCCGTTTGCATGACCGTAATAATACAGGTTGGTTATCTTTACTCATGCTCGTACCGGTCGTGAACATTGGCCTTGCCGTTTATTTATTTTGTGCAAAAGGAACTGAAGGCCCTAATGATTATGGACCGAAGCGTCCAACGCCAAGCTGGGAACGTGTTTTAGGCTGGATTTATATTGCACTTATTCCACTTGCAGTCATTTTTGCTATTGTTGCCACAATCATGGCTCCTACCTATGAAGGCTATGTTGAAAAAAGCGAGAGCGTTATCATTGGGTCCCCATCTCAGTCTCAATAATTTTTAAAGTTTCCTAAAGCCTAGTTCTCTAGGCTTTATTCATATATAAAGGGAATAGCTCAATTTATTTGTACGCTGTGAAATATGTCCGAAGCCCCGTCCCTCCTTGATAAAGCCTCTATTCAGCAGCTTCCACTTTTTAAAAATCTTAACCACCAAAATATTGTGGTGATTGAAAATATTGAGCAATGCAAAACGATTGAAGAAGAATTAAAAGCAGCGATCTTTTTAGGATTTGATTCCGAATCTAAACCGACATTTCGAGTGGGCGAAGTCTCGACAGGTCCACACTTAATTCAACTTGCCACTGAACATAAAGCCTATTTATTTCATGTAAATTCATCGACTTTAAAATTTTTACAACCTATTTTATCGAACCAAAAACAACTTAAAGTCGGCTTTGGTCTTAAAAATGATAAGCACATTTTTCATAAAAAAGGCATAGAGCTAGAAAGCAGTATTGACCTCGCCAAAAGTTTTAGTCACTTTGGTTTTAAACACCAAATGGGTGTACAAAAAGCTGTAGCACTGTTGTTTGGACAATATCTTGCAAAGTCAAAAAAAGTCGGAACATCAAATTGGGCACAAAAGCCACTTAACTCACAGCAAATCAGTTATGCCGCCGCTGATGCTTATGCTGCCTTACTAGTATTTTTAGAGCTGCGTAAACAAAACCTATTACCGGCTCACATTTCACAAACGATTCAAACCGCACTTCATGCGTAAAGTTATAAAAGTCTTTTCTAAGGCTTAGCGATTGATCAATACTTTGCTAAGATGTGCACAATTTCATAAACATGATGAAGCAAGGAGCGAAAGCATGCTAATCATTCCAGCAATTGACCTGAAAGATGGTAAATGTGTGCGTTTAAAACAAGGGCGTATGGAAGACGATACCGTTTTCTCTGACGATCCGGTTGCAACTGCCCAGCATTGGGTAAATGAAGGCGCACGTCGTTTGCATTTGGTCGATTTGAATGGTGCTTTCGCAGGTACGCCTATCCATAAACCTGTTGTTGAAGCAATTGCTAAAGCTCAGCCAGAGTTACCAATTCAAATTGGTGGTGGTATTCGCTCATTAGAAACAATTGAACACTACTTAGAAGCTGGCGTGACTTTTGTCATTATCGGGACTAAAGCCGTTCAAGAACCTGAATTTGTAGAAGAAGCTTGTAAGCGTTTTGCAGGCCACATCATTGTGGGTATTGATGCCATGAATGGTATGGTTGCAACTGACGGTTGGGCAAACGTTACCGACGTAAAAGCAACTGATTTAGCAAAACGCTTTGCTGATGCAGGCGTATCTAGCATTGTTTATACAGACATCGCACGTGATGGCATGATGCAAGGTGTAAACGTTGAGCAAACTGTCAACTTGGCTCAATACTCTGGCTTACCAGTGATTGCTTCAGGTGGCGTAACTAATCTTGATGACGTTCGTAACTTAAAAGGCAAACCAGGCATTTTAGGTGCAATCACAGGTCGTGCAATTTATGAAGGCACTCTAAACCTTCGTGAAGCTCAGCTTCTGTTAGATGAAAACCGCCTTTAATTTTTAAGATGTAAAAAAAGAGCCTGTTTAGGCTCTTTTTTTATTTATTGATATGAAAATATATTCCGAATCAATACACCACATTACGAATAAATTTAAGCACTTGATTACCACTATTAATATAAGTGTAAGTTACTGAACTGGCATATATAATTGAAGAACCAGCAGCTATAGTTTTTGTGCTATCTACAAATTGTATGGTTAGCTCACCTTCTAATACATAAATAAGTTCTTGCCACCCTTCTGGGTCTGCTTCAGCAATATAAGACTCCCCTACTGCCAAAGACCATGTCCAAAGCTCAACTTGAGAACGGGAAGGAACTGAAGCCAGTAAAGTAGCTTTACTTTCTTCTTTTTCGCCTTGCCAAGCAAGTACATTAACCAACGCATGTTCTTTATGCTCTGGTGCACTTACAATCGTTCTAAAGTTTACGCCCAACACTATCGCAATCGCATCGAGCTTAGCTAGGCTGATATTGACTTGTCCTGTCTCTAAAGCAGCAATAGTACGTCTACTTACACCCGCCTGGTCTGCTAATTCCTGTTGGCTTAAACCACGCTCATCTCTTAATGAACGAATATTTGTGCCTACGTGCTGTAAAACGGTACTCGAATGGCTCATAGAATAGGTGTACAGAAAATTTGAGCAATATATTGCACAAAACAGAAGAATAGCGCAATATGTGCAGTATATTGCACAATTCATTCTAATTTTGAGTATGTCACCAATTTCTTTGAGTTCAAGCAAAGCCCCACAGTTAGCACTCGTTTTGATTACTATGATTTGGGGCGGAACATTTCTTACAGTGCAATATGCACTGAATTTTACATCGCCTATGTTTTTTGTAGGCTGCCGCTTTGCTGTAGCAGCACTAACGTTATTGCTTATTTCATTCAAAAGCATGAAAGGCGTTACGTTAAAAGACTTAGGTGCTGGTAGTGTGATTGGTCTAGTCATTGTGGGCGGCTATGGAACTCAAACAATTGGCCTGCAAACCATTCCGAGTAGTGAGTCAGCTTTCTTAACGGCGCTTTATGTTCCACTTGTTCCTATTTTAATGTGGCTCATCTTTAGAAAGACGCCACATGTCATGACTTGGGTGGGAGCAGCTTTGGCTTTTGCTGGTCTTGTTTTATTGACAGGGAATGGTTTTGAGCAAATTTCATTAAGTTTTGGGCAGCTTTTAACAGTACTTGGCTCAGTTGCGATTGCTTTAGAAATTATTTTTATTAGTTATTTTGCTGGAAAGGTAAATTTGCGTCGTGTGACCATTATTCAACTTGCTGTCGCATCTCTACTTTCGTTTGCCGTTATGCCTGTGGTGGGCGAGCAAACGATTCCAGCATTTTCATGGCCGCTTGTACTTACAGCTGTTACATTAGGTTTAGCAAGTGCACTGATTCAATTTGTGATGAACTGGGCTCAGCGTATGGTCGATCCTTCACGTGCTGCGATTATTTATGCAGGAGAACCTGTTTGGGCTGGGGTTATTGGCCGAATCGCAGGTGAGCGTTTACCACTGATTGCCCTTTTTGGCGGTGCTTTAGTGGTGTTAGGTGTTTTAGTCAGTGAGTTAAAACTTAAGTTACCCATTAAAAAAACTAAAAGAATTCGAGAATAAAAAAGAGAGCTTAACGCTCTCTTTTTTATTTATTAAGGTTGGTACATCGGGCGGTTATCATTTAACGCAATCAGACCGCGAATTGCACGATATACGATCCAGATCCATGCCGCTGTAATCACGCCCACACAGAATACGGTCGATGAGATCGCAACACCTGCAAATAAATCGGTATTTTCACCTGTAAAAAACAAGAAAATAAACGGTAAAAAGGCAATAATATTCCAAGCGAGATACCACCAGAATGTTCTGATTTGCCAAGTAAAGTGACTCGCAAAAATTGAACCTTGAACATCGGAACGTTTTACGTAGTTAATAATTAAAGCAATAATCGCAAGTAAGCCGCCCGTAAAAATGGCAACAATATAAAGTACATACAAAATAAGTGTTAAAGTACGATTTGGATCTTGGTCGATAGAACTATTCATTTTTATACCTCTCAAGTTTAATAAAACAATTTACTTTTATGATCCCCGCAAAACGTTTAAAGGAGAAATTAGCCACAAAATCAAAAGTAAATGAAGGAATATGGTACAAAAATAAATCTTACGAAATGGTTGTTTTTGTGTTTTATGTCTCAGTTTTTGTTGTGCCCACCATGCAGCTGGCCAACCGCCTAAAAAACTCACAATATGTAAAGTCTGTTCAGGAATACGGCGATTGCCTAGTTGTGCGGCTTCTTTATCTTGTGAATATAGCCAATAACTTAAGACATTCGTCATTAAGATAAACAATAAGGTATAAGCTGGCAGAACATGGATAAAACTCATAATGCCCATTAGAACAAAATAAAATACGATGCCCATTTGCATGGCAGACCATGGTTTTGCCTGAAATGAAGATTCTGTTTTTGCTGACTTTGAAGCTTTACGCGTTTGTGATGCCTTTAAATAAGTGACTTGCTGGGCACGGAAGCGACCTCGCTCATCTAAAATGACCAAATACTCTAGTGCACAACCAATAATTGGCCGAGGTCCGGGG
>NZ_JEYB01000018.1:0-78002 GCF_000582255.1 Acinetobacter sp. 1566109
AGAGGGGGTTTCACCGCTTATAATCGGTTTATTTGATAGTTTTCTTAGTTGTAATGATTTTTTTCATTTTTTGATTTTTAATATTATTTGCACAATTGCTCAATCGGTCAAAATAAACACCTTACTTTTTTATAATATTAGACTGTTTTTTATTGTATTCATCTTCCCCTCTGAATTATGATGAATGTTTAATCATGCATTAATATTTTATTACTCTTGGATAAGAGTGTTTATCATTAAGGGCAGCTGATGCCATACTCACTTCGTGAATTTTCATTTTCTTCTTCCCTGAAGTTTTTTTTCCTATTTACTCTCATTATTTCAATATGCTGCTTTATTGGAATTGCATCTCGCCCCCTTAGTTTTCTTGCATTTTTCTGGCCTGCTAACTCCGTATTTTTAGGTCTACTCATTCGATTTCCACAAACACGACAAGTCGGTAGTTTTGCAGGAGCTTTTATCGGTTACATGATTGCCGATTTAGTTAAGGGCACTCCTCTTTTTCTCACCCTTATTTTAACTGCCTCAAATTACCTATATGTCGTCATGACATTAGCACTTGCAATGTTATTTGGCCGTTATATAAAAGCTGCCTATCGAGGCTATTCTTACTTGGTTTTATTTGCTCTGTGCGGTATTGGTAGCATAACCGGTGCTTTTTTTGCAGCAACTTTTGTACCGATGTTTAATACCAAATTTATGATTGGCAGTTTTTGGGCTGAATTTGGTTATTGGGTCACATCAGAACTTCAAAATGCCTTACTGTTATTGCCAATCATTTTAAATTCCCCTCCTTACCTTAAAATAAAAAACTACATTAAAGGTAATCAAGTATATGTAAAGGCTGTTGATTTTCTGCCTTTATTGGCTGTCCTCATTTCAATAGCTGTCAGTTATTATGACTCAGGTCCAGGTTCCCTACTCTATCCAATTGCCGCATTAATCTGGTGCGCTATACGCTATAAACCCATCATTGTGGCTCTCATTACCTCTTTTACGAGTGCGTATATTATTTATCATGTCTCTGGTCATTATTTATTACTGTATCCACAAGATTATTTAAGCAATACTATTTCTATCCGTATAGGGCTAATCATGATGACCATTGCACCACTTACTGTTTCCAGTATTAGTGCACTTCATTCTGAATTAATTCAAAAATTACAACATGCTATTGCCCATGATGAACTCACATCGAGTTTAACTCGACGTCAGTTTTTACAATCGGTTCGTTTACTCCAAGAAAAAGTACAAAAAGAACATAAAACCTCTGCATTTTTTATGTTGGATGTCGACCATTTTAAAAAGGTGAATGACAGTTATGGTCACTTGATTGGTGATAGAGCCTTACAAACCTGTGTAACCACTATACAAAATATTCTGCACCCTCATGACTTACTGGGTCGTTTTGGAGGTGAGGAATTCGCAATTTTCATTCCTGACACGACTAAAGAAGCTGCTTTTGAACTTGCAGAAAGAATACGCATTAAAATTAGTCAGCAACCAATATATGTTTATGGCAAATTACCTATTTTTGTACAGGTCAGTATTGGCATTAGCTTATATTCTCCAAACTACCACCGATCTATTGAAAGCTTGTTTAAAGAAGCAGATGACGCACTCTATCAAGCAAAGCGCCAAGGACGTAACCGAGTTTTTATTTCTTTGTAATATTTTAAAGTCATCATCTAGTGTAATGAATTTTATACAATAACTTCTGTTTTGCCATGTATGCTAATAACAGATAATAAGGAGAAAAATGTATGAATCTAGAATATACGCATAAACCAGACTATTACTTGTTTGCACAATTACTCGTGCGACATATAGAAAGCTATATTCAAAAACACCCAGATGCAGATAATGCCATTTTTGACTTGCGAGATGTCTATGAAATTTTTAGACAAGATTTCGCGTCAACCACAACAAATCTAGAAGGCATTTTACATATTGCGGATTCATATAGAGTTGAAACTTTGAATGGAGACCAGCCTCTTATTCAAAAATATCAAATCGATGCTAAAAACAATTCGCTGTTAATTGACTTTAATACAGATGCGCTAAACAGTTTAAGAAGCGGGAAACCAATTTTAGAACCTGATGCCACTCAATTATAAATAAACCAATAAAAAAGCACCTTATGCAGGTGCTTTTTTATTTGCCTTTAATGGCGGCTGTTTAAAGCGATGTGCTGGCCACGTCATGATAAAACGTGCGCCTCCCAAGCTTGGGCTTTCATCTACTTTAATTTCACCACCAAACCAATAAGCAATACGGCTTACAATCGAAAGTCCTAAACCATACCCACCAGATGCACGTGTACGGCTATCATCTAAACGTGCAAAGGCTTCAAATACACGTTTACGATCTTGTTCAGGAATACCGGGACCATCATCTTCAACACAGACAAAAGCCATGCCATCGCTGTGAATACCACCAGTAATACGCACTTTGTTATCACAATAACGAACAGCATTACCTACTAGGTTTTGTACAACACGGTGAAGGTAACGACGCTCTGCATCTACTTTCACATATAAAGGTGGTGGAATGAGTTCAATTTCTTTCTGTGTTTTTAACGCTTCGGTTTCAACTGCAACCTGATCCAACACTTCAAAGAGTACAATTTCTGCAAAATCTAGTGAAGGTGTACCCTGCTCTAGTTTTGCGTAAGTCATGATTTCATCAATTAAGGTATTGAGTGCTTCAATATCTTTATCAATCATGTCGACCTGATGCATACGGTGATTGTAGTCATCTTCTTCGGCTAACATTTCTGTACCAAAGCGAATACGTGCCACAGGCGTTCTGAGTTCATGAGATACCGCTCTCATTAACTCACGTTGAGCTTCAATCAAACGCTGGATATGATCAGACATATTGTTATAACTTGAAGCCAAGTTAGCCATTTCGTCACTTCCTTCAATCGGAACACGCAATGACAAATCACCCGATTTCATACGGTTTAATGCATAACGCACTTGTCGAATTTTGCGCTCTAGCGGCAAAATCAAACCGTAAACACCCAAACTTAATAAGAATAAGCTAAATAAGGTAATACCCGCAGAAAGCTGTAAAGGCATCCAGTTAAACATTGGAACTGGGCCCAACACCAACACTTGTGCAGGATGATTCGGGATTGGAGAGACAATCGAAATGGTCGTACCACGTACTGTTGCACTATCTTTATACAACATGACACTTTGGTCTTGGCGTAAACGTCCAATCTGTTCAGAGTCCAGATTTACATCTTGAATGTTTTGAATATTGATTGGATATGAAAAGTGTTTTTGAATCTTGGCAAGGTACTCTTGTTCCTGCCCCGGATAAAACATTAAGTAGTCGAGTACAAAAATAGGGAGCGCCTTCATTTGGCGTTCACTAATTTTGTCGACTTTTATAGATAGATAATGTTGTGGGTCGTCACGCAAACCAATAATGACATACGCAATGCTATTACTGGCATCGTAATGAACAACAGATTTCTGTGCTTCGATCCGCTTTTTCTCGGTTCGAGACAATTCAACCTTACTTGCATCAGTATAGTAAATTGGAAGTTCGAGCAAATCAGATGCATCAGAAATCCAATCTATCTTTTGCTGCTTCCCAGGTTGTCGAGCGACCCCTTCACTAATGACATAAGAAATACCATCAGTTAAAGATTCTCGGTATTCTTGTGCGCGTTGGTAGTTGATAATTTGTACCAGTAAATACCCAAAAACAGCCACCAAAACAACAAGAATTACCAGCCCCGCATATATTCGCAGGAATATACTGTGTTTAAACACTCGACCAACCTTATAGGAAGTTTAATCAGATTTTACAATCCATTGGTTTCTTTAACAAACAAGTAACCTTTACTACGTACAGTTTTAATACGTTTTGGATTTTCAGGATCATCGCCAATTTTTGGACGAATACGCGAAATACGTACGTCGATTGAACGGTCTTGACCATCGTATTCGATACCACGTAAACGTTCGAAGATATCTTCACGCGATAAAATACGACCAGCGTTTGATGCAAGCAACCATAACAAGTCATATTCAGCACTTGTAAAGTCAACAAGTTCACCGTTTAACGTTACAGAGCGGCCGCCATTGTCGATGACTAGGTCGTCAAACTCGATACGTTGAGCAACTTCATCTTCAACAGTTTTATCTGTGCGACGTAATAGTGCACGAATACGCGCTAATAATACACGTGGTTGAACCGGTTTAGCGACATAATCGTCTGCACCCATTTCTAGACCAAGTACTTGGTCCATGTCTTCAGTACGTGCAGTCAACATCAAAATTGGTTGATGGTAGTGTGGACGAACTTCACGACAAACGGTTAAACCATCTGCACCCGGCAACATGACATCCAAGATCACAAGATCTGGTTGTTCACTAATAATACGACGAATTGCACGGTTACCGTCAGTTTCTACACCAACTTCCAAACCGTTGCGGATTAAATATTCTTGAGTTAATCGCGCTAAACGCTCGTCGTCTTCAACGATCAGAATCTTTGGTAACTTTTCTTCTTGGCTCATATCATTGCCCCTATAAATCTCATTACATGCATCTTAAAAATCTTGCAGATACATTCGTTTATCATTTGCAATATACACACGTTTACATTGTAAACAAGTAGGCGTTCACCAAACTGATACATGACAACCATGTTTTGTTGCATTTTATTAACCTTTGAATTTTCAAGTATTTTTGATATCTGTTTATTATTCTTATATGTCATAATCTATTCATATTTCCTATGTATGAATATTAAACAAATTATTTCTTTGATGAATTTAAATTCGCTCAAGTGCTTGTTTTTTGAGTTATCCACAAAGTTATCTATAAGTGTTTTTTCATAGCTTTGGTATGCTATCTCCCGACAAATCATACAGATAAAAAATTACTAAAAAGTCAAGATTGATCTAGCTTAAAAAATCCCGTATCTTGTGTTGAAAATAAACTTTAACTACTAAGTCTTGTGTTTATCCCTCAAATATCGTGGCATGTTTTTTGCTCGGTTCAAACGGTCTATGAACATAACAAAAGTGACAATGGAGCTATGCTGGCATGAGCGTAATTACTTCGACTCCTGGTCAAATTCAGGTGATTAAGCGTACTGGAGATGTTGCTGCATTTGATGCAGAGAAAATTTCTGTTGCGATTGGTAAAGCTTTTCTTGCTGTGGAAGGTCAACAGAGTTCGGATTCAAGCCGTATTCATGACCGTATTACCCAGTTGACGGAAATGGTATTAAATACTTTTAAACGCCGTTTACCATCGGGCGGTACGATCCATATTGAAGAAATTCAAGATCAAGTAGAACTTGCTTTAATGCGTACTGGGGAACAAAAAGTTGCCCGCGCTTATGTAATTTACCGCGAACAACGTGCTAGCGCTCGTCAGCAAACAAATTCAAACCACCACCCTACCTTGCAAGTTACTGATGCAAACGGTCAGCTTCAACCACTTGATTTAAGTGCACTGAAAGCAACTGTAAATAGAGCTGCTGAAGGCTTAGAAGGTATTGAGGTTGAAGCAATTATCGATGAAACCGTTAAAAACTTATATAACGGCGTAAAAGAAAGCGATATTGCAACAACCATGATGATGGCAACACGTACACGTATCGAACAAGAACCTAACTATACATACGTAACTGCGCGTTTGCTCCGTGATGAGTTGGTCAGCACTGGTTTAGCATTCTTAGGTTTACCGGCAGATACAGCTGAAAATAATGCACTTGAAGCATTCTTGAAAAAAGGTGTAGAGCTTGATTTGCTTTCACCAGACTTGCTTAAGTTCGATTTAGAAAAACTAGCAGCAGCGATTCAGCCTGAACGTTCTAACCAGTTTACCTACTTAGGTTTACAGACTCTATTTGACCGTTACTTCATTCACTCAAACGGCGTTCGCTTCGAATTACCACAATTATTCTTCATGCGTGTGTCAATGGGTCTTGCACTGAATGAGCAAGATAAAGAAGAGCGTGCAATCGAGTTTTATAACTTGTTGTCTAGCTTTGACTATATGGCTTCTACGCCTACCCTGTTTAACTCAGGTACATTACGTCCACAGCTTTCAAGTTGTTACTTAACAACGATTGGTGACGACCTTTATGACATTTATGGTGCAATGCGTGACAACGCGATGCTCTCTAAATGGGCGGGTGGTTTAGGTAACGACTGGACACCTGTACGTGCCTTGAACTCTTATATTAAAGGTACAAACGGTAAATCTCAGGGTGTTGTTCCATTCCTTAAAGTTGCGAACGATACTGCTGTTGCGGTAAACCAAGGTGGTAAGCGTAAAGGTGCTGTGTGTGCCTACCTAGAAACTTGGCACTTAGATATCGAAGAATTTTTAGAACTTCGTAAAAACACTGGTGATGACCGTCGTCGTACTCATGACATGAACACTGCAAACTGGGTTCCTGACCTATTTATGCAACGTGTGTTTGAAGATGGCGAATGGACACTATTTACTCCATCTGAAACTCCAGACCTCCACGATTTAACCGGTGCTGAGTTTGCTGAACGCTATGCATACTATGAGTCTGTTGCGAAAGAACAGAACATGTTGCACAAGAAAGTACGTGCGAAAGACTTATGGCGTAAAATGCTTTCTATGTTGTTCGAAACTGGTCACCCATGGATCACGTTTAAAGATGTATGTAACTTACGTTCACCACAACAACACGTTGGCGTAGTTCACTCATCTAACCTATGTACTGAAATTACGTTAAACACTAACCAAGACGAAATTGCAGTATGTAACTTAGGTTCGATCAACCTTGTTCAACACGTTAAAGGCGGCGTATTAGACCGTGAAAAGTTAGCGCGTACGGTTAAAACAGCAGTTCGTATGCTCGATAACGTTATCGACATTAACTACTACGCTGTACCACAAGCGAAAAACTCTAACTTGAAACACCGTCCTGTTGGTATGGGTATCATGGGCTTCCAAGATGCGCTTTACGAAATGGGTATGGCTTACGGTTCTGATGAAGCTGTGAACTTTGCTGACGAGTCAATGGAAGTGATTAGCTACTATGCAATCCAAACTTCAAGTGACTTGGCTGTTGAACGTGGTGCTTACTCAACATTCAAAGGTTCATTGTGGGATCAAGGTATCCTTCCAATCGACTCTTTAGAAATTGTTGCTAAATCTCGTCCAGAACGTATGTTCGAAGTTGACCGTACTCAACGTTTAGACTGGGACACTTTACGTGCCAAAGTTCAAAAAGACGGTATGCGTAACTCAAACGTAATGGCGATTGCTCCAACTGCAACCATTTCAAACATTTGTGGTGTTTCTCAGTCTATTGAGCCAACATTCCAAAACTTATATGTGAAATCTAACTTGTCTGGTGAGTTCACTGTTATTAACCCTTACCTTGTTCGTGCATTAAAAGACCGTGGTCTTTGGGACACAGTAATGGTTAACGACCTTAAACACTTTGAAGGTTCAGTACAAAAAATTGCTCGTATTCCTGAAGAATTAAAAGCAATCTTTGCTACTGCGTTTGAAGTTGAGCCACGTTGGATTGTTGATGCTGCATCACGCCGTCAAAAATGGATTGATCAAGCACAGTCTCTTAACCTTTACATCTCTGGTGCAAACGGTAAGAAACTTGACATTACTTATAAGATGGCTTGGTTACGTGGTCTTAAGACGACTTATTACCTCCGAGCTTTAGGTGCAACTTCTGCTGAAAAATCTACAATTAACACAGGTGCGTTAAACGCGGTTAAACCTGCAACTGTAGAAGCGGCAGCACCTGCAGCAGCGCCAGTAGTAGAAGCGAAAAAGCCTGAAGCAGTTGAAGAAGACGGCTTTACTCAAGCAGCTCCGGTTCCTATGGCTTGTTCAATCGACAACCCAGATTGCGAAGCTTGCCAATAATATTCAATAAAGTTGCTCTTTAAACAAAAGAGCAACTTTAAACGAGGTAAAGATTATGTTTTCTCATCTCAGCCATAACTATATGCTTGGTGTTGGAATCTTAATCTTTGCCTTTATTTTCTTTTATACGCCTATGGTTTACGCCTTTTTTAAAATCCGTAAACAACAGCGTAAGCAAAATAAGTTGTAGGGATGATGGACCAAAGGCCCAAAATTTGGTCATACATCGATAAAACTTAATTTTGTTTACACATTATAAGCGTATAGTAGTGACATCTTCGTTTAGAGATGTCGAACATAGATATATACAACGAAGAGAGAACAACAATGTCTATCCTTAGTTGGGACGATTTTGAAGATGATTCGCAAAAACCGGCTGCACCTGAACACAAGTCTGCGCCCATCCAACCGGAAAAAACGTCTGATTCGCAGAATGTATCTGCTGCGCAGCCATCATCGCAGAGCGTGGCAGCTCCACAATCCGCTGGAACCCATTCCGTGCGATCAACAAATCCAACCGATTCAATGGCTCGAGCATCTGAAGCCTTAGAACATTTGGATGTTGCTCCTGGCCTGGAAGAGTTAGAAATGGGCGCGCAACGCGTTCAAGTTGACGACAAAGCCATGATTAACTGTCGCGCTGACTTGAACCAGCTTGTGCCGTTTAAATATGAATGGGCTTGGCAGAAGTATCTTGACGGGTGTGCAAACCACTGGATGCCTCAAGAAGTGAACATGAACCATGACATCGCACTTTGGAAGTCTGAAAATGGCTTAACTGAAGATGAGCGTACTATTGTTATGCGTTCTTTAGGTTTCTTCTCGACTGCGGACTCTTTGGTTGCAAACAACTTAGTATTGGCGATTTACCGTCACATTACTAACCCTGAATGCCGTCAGTACATCTTGCGTCAAGCGTTTGAAGAAGCTATTCACACTCACGCTTACCAATACTGTATCGAATCTTTAGGTATGGATGAAGGCGAAGTCTTCAACATGTACCGCGAGATTCCATCAGTTGCACGTAAAGCAGCTTGGGGCTTGAAATATACTCAATCATTAAGTGACCCTACTTTCCACACAGGTACGCCTGAAAATGACCAACGTTTACTTCGTAACTTGATCGCGTTCTACTGTGTACTTGAAGGGATCTTCTTCTACTGTGGCTTTACTCAAATTTTGAGTATGGGCCGTCGTAACAAGATGAACGGTGTTGCTGAGCAGTTCCAATACATCTTGCGTGATGAGTCGATGCACTTGAACTTTGGTATCGACATGATTAACCAAATCAAGATTGAGAACCCTCACCTTTGGACTGCCGAATTCCAACAAGAAGTCATTCAAATGATTCTTGAAGGTACTATGCTTGAAATCGAATATGCACGTGACACGATGCCACGCGGTGTATTGGGTATGAATGCAAGCATGATGGAAGAATATTTGAAATTCATCTGTAACCGTCGTTTATCTCAGTTAGGTTTACCAGAGCAATTTGCTGGTGTAACTAACCCATTTGCGTGGATGTCTGAGATGATGGACTTACGTAAAGAGAAGAACTTCTTTGAAACTCGCGTAACTGACTACCAAACTGGTGGTGCGTTAAGCTGGTAAGATTAAGTATCTACTAAATAAAAAACCGCTATCTATAGCGGTTTTTTTATTACTCAAAATGTCATAATTTCTTAAATATAATCAATCTTTTCCTGAGTAAAGTACTGAGCCAACTAAAATGGCTTGACCTGCAATACTGACGTGTAATATTGAATCTATTTTCTCAACTGTCACTAGAACTCGCCCCGGTTTTTTTATTGCGAGACCTTGATACCCCCAATAACTTACTTTCTGGTCACATTCGATTAAATCATGGTGAACAAGGTACGCTCCCGCTGGACCATTTGCATTACCAGTTACCGGATCTTCATTTATACCGATCGCAGGCGCAAACATTCGACCATAAGTAATAGGTTCTTGCCTACTCCCTTCCAAGACAAAGGGAAAAAAACCATTGCAGCCTATTTCAGCACTAATAGCTTTCAATTTTTCATTGTTTGGAATTAATTCATCGAGCTTATTTCTGCTCAGCATTGGCACCATCACCTTGGAATGCCCCGTCGTGACAACTTGTATTGGTAAGTCAGTAAAATCATTCACACTCACACCCAATGCGCTTGCGAGTTCAGCCCTTTGATTCGCATTAAAAGGTGATAAAAACTCTACACGACCTTGAGTCATTTTCACCAATAACTCTTCTGGACTTCCGAATATTGAAACGGGTAAATGACCAGCTCCTGTTTTTGCGATTAATGGATAGTCTGATTGGTGGCCTGTAGTTGCACGTAAAAAATGAGTAGCGATCGTCGCATGTCCACAGATTGGGACTTCATGTGTAGGGGTAAAATATCGAACATGTATATCATGGCTTTGATCTTTAGGTGACAAAACAAAAGCAGTTTCTGAATACCCTGCAAATGCAGCAATATCTTGCATCTCTTGAGTCGTAAAATGGTCAGCATCTAGCACAACCCCAGCTCGATTTCCTGTATTTGGTTGGGTAGTAAATGCATCAACTACATAAATGGTCGTCATGGCACAACTCCTCTGTTGTTAATATTGTGATCTCAGAAATAGCTCCTGCCATAACCAGAAAATCTTATTTAATTGCAACGACACATGCCTTAGCTCTAAAAGGTTAGTCGTCTCAAATAATGAGTTTTGAGTCTTTCTAATGGTTGTTTGAATTGTATAAATCTAAACATCGGCGATACTATAGTTTTTATTGCAAACGCATTTTCTAAATATGGAAAGGTATGAACTGGGACGATACTAAAATTTTGTTAGCTATTGGGCGAACTGGCGGGTTGAGCCGTAGTGCAAAATTGCTTGGTATTAGTGTTTCTACCGTACATCGCAGAGCCGTTGAACTGGAGAAAAGCCTCAATGCGGTTCTTTTTTCCCGAGACAGTGATGGCTATACACTCACCCACGTTGGAAAACATTTTTTTACTTTGGCTGAAAAAGCAGAAGAGCATTTGATAGCGATGGAACGTTACAATGATCAAGGTCAACAATCATTGTTCCGTATTGCTTTACCTGAATTAATTGGGCAGCAGTTGCTTCAGTCAAAGCTAACAGCATTGCAACTAAAGCACCCAGATTTACAATTAGAAATCTCAACAAGTGTCGTTCCTGTTGATTTTTCCCGACGGGAAGCTGACATTATTCTTCGACTTGTCCGACCAGAAAGTGGCCGTTACATTATTCGACGCCTTGGCCAACTAGAGTATGGGCTTTATTGTAGTAAGGATTATCTCGCCAGTTTCACAGAACATGCTGAAACGGATGATTTATTAAATCATCGTATAATCGGTTGGGATAGAAGCCTTCAATATACGTTTTTGGCACAATGGATGCGTGAACTCACCCAAGATGCAACCCCTGCTTTGTCTTTTGATAACATGCACTCGCAACTACGAGCAGTCACTGAAGGACAAGGAATTACAGCCCTGCCTTGTTTTGTTGCAAAGGCTTCGGCTTTAGTGCCCATACTACCTAAGCAAACTTTAAAACAAGATGTGTGGTTAATGCGTCATTTAGATACTAAGGATAGTGACTATTCAATGGTGATTAGCGAAACAATTGAAAAAGAGCTACAAGAATATCTGTTGTGATAATCAGTAGTTTTTATTCTAATTTTGAATTCGAAAAGAAATTTTAAGTTAAACCGAGTTATGTCTCGAACTAATTATTTCATCGGCTATCTCTAAGGCATTAGTTAAAAGATCATAGATATTCTTATAGTTCTGGTAATTTCCCTGTTCTCGTATGCTTAGTAATCCCCCTACTTTCACATCTTGTAGAATAGAGGAAAGTAATGCATAAAAAGTGACAACTTGAGGAGCTATTTTAGGAGATAACTGACCAATTTTGTCTAAATTACTGGAATACACAGGGAATACATTTTCTTGAATATCTAATGAAAGCGTTATTCTATAACCTCTATTTTTTTCAAGATGTAAAACTACATTTTGAATATCTTGTACGTACTTTCTTTGTTCAATTAGTTTTTTTAAAGCTTTAATCTCAGCAATAATAGCTAATTGAATTGATAATTGTTGAGACCTATTATCCTTATATTTAAAAAACAATTGAATAAAAAAATTAATAATAACAGTTACTAAGGCAACAATTAAAGCATCAGATACTTTCATAATCTTAGGTATTATCTATCGCATTTCTTAAAATTATTAATGATTCTTCTCTATAGTCTTCTGGAATTATTGGGATTTCATTATTCATTAATCGATGAGCATATTTCTTTTGCAGTTCATTTAAATCAACCCCCTCCTCCTTTAGAAGTTTTAGTACCGCACATAATGTAGCATCTTCAATAATCAGCCCACCCATACGTTATCTCCTTTTAAGATACTGTTCCATAAAACCTTTAAATCTGTATAGATAATAATGTATCACATAAATGTATCGCTCAAGTTATACAGAGTATTTTTTAGTCAAAATGATTGGCGGGAACTATCAAAATTTCTCATAAAAAAGCTGATTTGTGTCAAAATCGGAATTTTGCTTTTTTTTGTAGTAGATAAAAATTATTAACATTCTGATTTTAAAAATCTTTTTAAATGTGGTTTCAGATAACGACCATTATGTTAAATAGGAGATATTACTTTTAATAGAATTGTTATTGTATTAAAAGTAGTATAATCTAAAAAATTATATTAAACATATGATATTAAAAGATTTTATGAGTTACAGTAAGAAGTTAATGAAAGTAAAATGTCCACATTCTAGTTGTACACAGACAATAGAATTTCATGAGGTTAAGTTTGATGGATTAAATGATAAGGGGGAAAAAATTATTGAATGTATTAGTTGTGGTAGAACTTCAAAAATTATTTGTTTAAACCCTAGTAAAAACGAATCATATATAAAAAGTGGGGCAAAAGAGATTAGGACTATTGATTATGATGGAGAATTACCTTCTGATTATCTCCGTGTTACAGATATTGTAATTTTTACAGAAAATTTTTTTGATTTAAACCATTCATACGATTTAAATTTTTTGCCTTTATATAAATGTAAATGTGGTCAATGTGAGTTAGAAAAATTAGCATATAAAGCATTTGAACAAAATTGGAATGAGCATTTATGTATAGAAATAGCTAAATATTACACAATAGACATGAAGGGTTATGGCTGTAATCCAGAGAATGCAGTAATAAAAGTTAATTTTTTAAGTACTTGTGGTAATGAGTATAGTGGTATTTTTTATACAAATTACACAGAATCTTTAGAGTATGATCAGTTTAGGTTAGGTAGTATTCCTGATGCCGAACCATTAGTGGATCGTATTTCTAGAACTTTTTCAAAAAAGATGCTATGGAAATTTTAAAAAAATTAATTGCTCGCTGGGGCCTCTTTTATGAAAAGATCTTAATTATTTCACCTTACATCGAATCTAGTTATGCAGGTAACGAAAAAATTAAAGATACCTTATTTAGTATAATTGAACAATTTCCAAAAAATAAAGATGCAACTATCTATACAAAGACAAAAACAATAAATGTTTTTAAAAAAGCAGTTTCTGAAGCATTCGATATTGGTTATGATTTTTTAGAAAATTATGAGTTAAGCCTACCTGCTATTGACGGTAGCAAAAAGATAAACAATTCACATGCTAAACTATATATTGGTGTTTCTCGAGATAAAGCTGAATTATTAGCTGGTTCTGCAAACCTTGCAGAAGGTCCTAGTCTGGAGGTTTTAGATTTTAAAAATCTGACCACAGAGCAATTAAATGATAGATATCTAAATGACCACTTAAAAGAGCCTTTAAGTTTTACTAAAACTACTAGAAATGATGTGATTTTTGATGAAAATAATAGTTTTAAAGCTCGTTGTTTAGATAAAAAAGAATTATATTCCTTTATATAAAAAGTTTGTATTTTATACAATAGGCCCCATTCATGGGCCTTTTAATCATCGGCTTAACATAAAATGTCTTATTCGAAGTCAAAAAAAATGAGGATCCTATAGTCCTCATTTCGTATAAGCGCCATTAATTTAATAGTCTTTTTATGATTGCAAAAGTTAATAGAAATCAACAAAATATAGTTTTTAATTAGATCAAAAAATTATGGACGCTTTATCAATAGTTTCAGCTATTGCTTCAATTGTATCTTTAGGGTTGGCATTGGGATTAAACTCTGAAAAATTGAAAAAATGGTTATTGCCTGTCACCTATATTTTCATAGGTATCTCGGTGGGTCGTGTTACCTCGAATTTAAATGAAATCGTGGATAACGTTAAAGCAGACCCTGTATTGCCGGGTGCACTTTTTATAATTATTGCCTGCTTATTCGCATCGTGTTATGTCATTAAGACTATTCATAATACATTTGCAGAGATCCCTATGGGGTTTCTACTCATTCTATTTGTTGCAGGATTATTTGGAATTAAGGGTATAACAAAAATTTATATTGACTCTGAACGACCTCAACTTAGTCCATACGAACTAATTGAGTATGCTGAATATAAAGAAAAAACAGGACAGTTATCATTGGCTAAAGAATATTTAAACAAGGCTTTAGAAAATACCGATGCGGAATCAGAAAAAAGATTTATTAGTGAAAAATTGGAAAAGATAACTAATAAGCAGTTAGGTAATTAAAGTATGTAATTATATAAGTATTCTAAAATTAACATAATACAGCTTATGCGAAATGTAATTTTTTATCTGATATAAATCATAGTCTTATTTTTTAACAAAAGCTCAACTCATAGTACTTGGGCTTTTTTATTTTTCTACAAATAATATTTTAAAGAGAAATTATTTAAATCTAGAAATTTCAAAATTCAATCGATATGTCATAAAATTTATTAAGCATGCTTCTCTAATCCTTTTTCTAAACAGTTCTTGAAAATAGGGATTTGTTAAAAAAATACCCAAAGCAACAATTAAATATACAATAGACTTATTTTCGATCTGAAGTACCTTTAAAAGCTCAGAAAAGAACTCATCCACTAAGTTAAAATAAGTTGAAGTTAATAGAGAAACAAATAAATAGAAAAAAATACGATAAAAATTTCTTTTAAACATAACTATTTTTCCACTAAATTATTCTAAGCGCATCAAAAATATAGCATAGTTAAAAAACATTACCCATAGAGATGAAGGATCTTTAAAATTCTTCTGCAACATTGGCTTATGTACGCTAGCTCAAATCCAAATAACCAAATACAGCTTTTTCAACTCGCTGCTGTAAATGATTTAAATCACTTTCCCCTGTTATACCTGCTGCGTTTATCATTCCTTTGCTTAAAGCAATCACATCTTGTGCGGCTGTCTGCGCATGTGAAATACTAGAACGAGTAAACAGGTCAGTAATTATGGTTTCTAGCTCATGTTGAAGTTCACTTTCTTCAATGTCTTTTCCGATGAGTTCAGAAGCAAACTCTAGTGTTCGTGCCAACTGCGGACGGCTCAATTGATGTTGCACAGCAGCCTGTATGATGCGTTTTAGGTTTTCTTTTAAATCTGAGGCATCGCTTTGCTGTATAGCTTCAACAATATGATTTGATAGCTTGGCCCGCTCACGTCGAATTAACTCGACGATTAAAGCATCTTTAGATGGAAAGTATTGATATAGGCTACCAATGCTTACGCCAGCAAGTTCAGCCACGGCATTTGTGTTAAATCCAGCAAAGCCTAACGACTCTAAAATGCGAGCAGCCGCCTCTAAAATAGCTTCAAAGGTGGCCACTGAGCGTGCTTGACGCGGGCGTTTGCGTGGGTCTGGGAGTGTTTCTGACATGAGTCGAAATGCGAGTATTTAATGTGAGTAATCACTCATATACTGACTAAGTCATATTGATATGACAAGCAAATACTGTTTTTCAATTGAATTACAACTCGGCCCAGTCATGGAGTGGTTATGCCTAGAACCTATACTTTTTTTATTCATTTAAGAGCTTTGCCTGCTTGGTTGGCTTTAGCTCGTGAAAAGCGTGCTGAGTTTAGTAAACAGAAGCTTGAACCTATTTTTGAGAAGTACCCGAATGTAAAAGTTCGATGGTATGACGTTGAAGCGTTTAGCACTAAAGCCAGTGATATTGCTGTGTTTGAGACGACATCTCTGCAAGATTATTATTTTGTGATTGATGCGATTCGAGACTCTGAGTTTTGTACAGTACCCTACTTTGAGTTTATAGAGATTATTCCTGCAATTGAAGATGGGTATGTGGAGTATGAAAGTTCTTTGTAAAATACACATAACTTTTTATCAAACAAATAAAGCATTAAGCCAGTAATTTTATGGCTATGCTTAGTAATAGCCATTGTAAAATCTAGTTTTATTTCATTTTTTATATTTATTTAATATAGCTATTCTTTTTAAAAACTTGTTGAAAACTTAAAGGAATATTTTGCGTATTAGGAATATGCCCAAAGAAATGCTCATCTTTCGTTTGAAAAAAGATATCAAAGCTTTGACTCATATATGGATCGACACCACTTTGTTTTTGATAAATTAGTGAAATTCTATTGATATAATAATTGATCCAATCAATTTGTGTTGAAAATAGAGAATAATCTCTGAGATCAGAATAGAGCCTCTTCAAATTATCTGCAATCAAGTCTACATTTGGATGAAACAACCAAATAATAATCTCCATGGGAGAAACTTTTTTCAGTGTATGTTGAGATGTTTTATCAAATCTTTCAATTTTATATAATTGCGCACCTTTTTGATCATAACTAGAGCAAAGTAGTTTTCCATTTTGAACTTGATCAAGGTTTTGACCTAATTCTAAGGTACGTATTCTCTTAGAAATATCTAGACATTCAGGTAAAGCCATTAGTTTAGATTTTGCTATATTTTTAAAAATATCAACTGTTTGCTGAACAACATATGACTCTCCAGTACCCGTAATAATACCTTGTTCCCAAGCATATAATTTAGAATCATTCGTAGTAGAAAATTCTATATTTGAATGTTTATTTAAAGTTACTCTTTTATTGTCAGCTGCAACAATAACGCTATCGTTTAATTGAATAGCTATGATGAAAGTCATACTTTACGTAAAATAACGAGACATTTGATATACGTTTATTTTAGGCTATATCAATGCAAAATTCTGAATATTTTTATAAAAATTGAGGTTATTAATGGCTGGTGGTTCTCAAATCATTATTAATAAAGATGGTATTACCCTGATCACGCCAGGAAAATTTGAGCCGAAAGCTGGACAACACCTTTTTAAAGGCGGTGAAAAAGCTAATTATTCTTTACCCGAGATGCCTAACATTCAATCTCCTTTTAGTAATAAATTAGATGTTTATAATTTATTTCCTGATATAGCTAATATCGAATATTCTGTTTTACATTCAAATGGACAAATAAAAACTGGCTTCCTTGACCAGTATGGTAGGACTGGACGCATCAAATCTAATGAAAAAGAAAAGGTTAAAGTTCTGATCGGAGGCGATGACTGGCATTATTATATCGACAAACTAGGTGGAACTAAGAATGATGAAACATATATAAAATTCTTAGATTTCTTAGGGAATCCAATAAGTAATTTAGAGTTCCAAATCACTAATGACAACAATAAATTAATAACATCTTGTCGAACTGACCAAAATGGAGAAGCGAAATTTAGTAGCCCTAATGATGACTTTCCTATTTTATCTATTAAAAATTTTATAGATCAAACATATAAACCCATGATGCGTATTGAAAATAATTTTGTTCGAGAAATTATTTTAATTAGTCCTAAAATATTAAAAGAAATAGAATTATTGCCTGAAACAGAAGAAAAAGGCGATTATTTAAGAAGTAATTATTCAGAATAATTTATATAGGAAAATTGAATCATGAGTGATGGAAACCAAAAAGTAAATCAAAATGGTAGACCTGTTTATTTATTCTCGCCAAGTCAAAAAGAAGCAGCTAGTACGGCCCAAGATACTTCAACATATATTGGTGTGTTAACTAACTCAACTAAACTGATCGAGAAAAATAACTTTGCTTGGGGACTTCTACATTCAAAAAATACTCCTCCGTTCAGCTTAGAACGTATTAAAAAATCTACCAATGCGCGTATGTATTTTTATAAACCCGATAATGTAGGAAATAAAGTATTTCGAGGAAACCCTAACACAAGTGTATCTAATGTAGGCGAAGTAGCAAAAAAGTTTGACAAAATAGGAGGTAAATTAGGAAAAGCAGGAGATATTGTAGAAATTGGAATATTGACCAGAGAACGTGATTCCAAAGGTTTAGTTGTAAAAGCGGCAACAATGACAGGTTCAACTTATGGAGAAGCAGGCGGATTAGCATTAGCAGGGAAAATATGTCCTAAACTAGCAAAAGGTACACCACAAAAAGCTGCACTTGTTGGTGCATCATGTTTTGGAGCACTGTTTTATTTAGGAAATAAAGCTGGAGATGCAATTGGAAAAGGAGCTGGAGAATCAAAAGTAGGACAAAGGCTTGGAGATTCGCAAGCTGTAGTGAGTGTTGTTAATGGTTTAGCAGACGCAGCAGATATATTGGAAGCACAAGAAAAGGCAAATGCCGAAGCGGAAAGACAAAAACAGCTTGAAAAAGATCCTATGTTAGAATGGCACATAATAGGAGCTGATTAACAATTAATTTGGACTAAAGATGAAATTGAAATTATTGATTATTGCCGGGTGTTTAATTTTATCTAATAGTTTTTTACTATTTGGATGTGCCAAGCAACCTTCGTCACAAAATCTTGTACAAGAAAAACCTTCAGAAGCTCTGAGATTATATGAAGAAGGACAGAAATATTTTTTAGGTAAAGATGTTAAGCAAAATTATCAAAAAGCTTTAGAGCTATTTCAAAAAGCCTCTGATCAAGGATTAGCTGAAGCGCAAAATGATCTAGGAGGAATGTATTTCGAAGGTCTAGGCACACCTCAAGATTATCAAAAAGCTTTTAAATATTTTGATAAGGCAGCTAACCAAAAATTAGCAGCAGCCCAATATAACCTTGGGCTCATGTATGATAAAGGATTTTATATTCAAAAAGATAGAAAAAAAGCTCTAGAACTTTATGAGTTATCAACTGAACAAGGTTACGCTAAGGCTCAATATAATTTAGGTAATGCTTATGCAAATGGAGATGGTGTCCCACAAAATAATACGAAAGCTTTAGAACTTTTCTCAAAAGCAGCACAGCAAAATCTTCCTCAAGCATCCTATAATTTAGGTAATATGTATGCAGACGGTGAAGGGGTTACCCAAGATAATAAGAAAGCTTTAGAGTATTTTACTAAAGCAGCTCAGCAAGGCTTTCCTCAAGCACAATATAATTTAGCTTATATGTATGAAAATATTTTCCCTGATTTGGAAAAGGCTAAATTTTGGTATATGGAAGCTTCAAAAAACCATATCCCTGAGGCTGATCAAGCATTAGAAAGGTTATCTACGGTTAAATAACATATAAATACTATAAAGAGAAACAATCGCAAGTAAAGTCAATAGAATTCCTTGTATTTCTGAAAAGAAAATACTTAACCAAGATAATCTATAGTTAAATTCTTTATTTGAAAGAAATAACTTAGCTTTATTAGGGGAATTCTTATTTATAAATAATTTTATTGTCTGATCTTTTACAGCCTTATTAAAAAGCTGTTTATTTTTTTCTTTAAAAGAATCACAACGTTCAAAAATATATGTTTTATATATTCTATAAAAAACTTGGTCTTGTTGAAAATAGCTTTTATTTCCATAATTATATTGATATGAAACTGCTAGATTTGCCATTTTATCCCCGCCTCGTCCCCAAGGACTTGAGCACTTAATCTCATAATTTAAGATCTGAAATTTTTCTAACTGTATCCAATTTGGATGAGTTAAATTAAAGATTTTTAACTTAGCAGTAGGAATGCTTGTGCATAAAAAAATTAAAACAAGTAAAAACAATACAAGATAGAGACTACTATAGAAAAATTTATTCATAACTCAAAACTATAATAGATTAATTCTTAGCAAATGACAGATAATTATATACTATTAACATACAAATTAGTCCTCTATTATTTTTTAGAAGTCACAATCAAATATATAATTAATCCAATTAAGACCAAAAATATTAACTGAATTTCTAAAACAAGGTTTATCATCCAAGAGTTTTTAAATGATAAGCCTTTTTTTGTTATTAATATTTTTGATTTTTTTGTATCTGGTGAAATAAAAACTTTTATTTCATTATTTTTCTTTATCTCATTAAATATAGATAAATTTTGGCCTTTCATCTCTTCACAATTCTCGGAAATCAGCAATCTATATACGACCAAAAAATCTTTTTCTTCATTTTTATAAACTTTATTTTGATATACATATTGATACCTTATATCTCCGCGTGCACTTCTATCCATTCCTCTATGCCAATATTTTCTTTTACAATAGACGTTATAATCTAAAATTTTATAATCTTTTACTTCCACCCAATCAGGATGAAATAATTTAAAAACTTTTAATTTCAAATTAAAAGATGAGGTTACAACTAATAGAATAAGAAAAACAGCCAATAAGGATAAAATAATTTTTATAAATAATTTCATTATTAATATATCCCAACCAAAATAAAGATTCTCAAATTAATATATAAATATATTTCATGTACCCTTAGCGGCTAAATATTAGCATGAAAATAAAATTTTATTGAATAACCTTAAGTATAGTCACCGTATACTATTTTATTATTTATACCCCTCCCCCAAAACCACTCCAACACCTCATCCCGTTCATCCAAACTATTTGAGCTTAAAACCTGTAGCAGTAAACCATCGATCAGGTTTAAAACCATGTCTGCATCAAATTTGAAAGCACGAGTCTCACAGCTATAAATCAGGTCAAAAAGTTCCCGATGTAACCATTTTCGGTATTCAACTGCCATACGGTAGGCTTGCGGGTACAACCGTTTTATTTCAAAAACTGCCTTAAGCAGCAAATGGTACAGACTGTTTAAATTGGTATGTAAGACAATAATTTTTTTGAGTTTATCTTTTTGGGTGTAGTAACGACTTGAGTAAATAATGGAGAGCACTTCTTCTCTCAGCAGGCTTTTTTGAAAGGCGATGCACATTTCGATCAGGCGTTCTTTTGAGCCAAAATATTTATAAAAGGTGGTTTTGGTTATTTGGGCCTTTTCAACAATGAGGTCTACCCCTGCATTATGGAACCCATACGTGGTAAAGAGTTGGATTGCGGTTTGAATAACCTGTAATTTTCTGGAAGATATTTCTAAAGTTGGCATAGTTTTACCGTTATAAATTCTTGTTGTTTCTAAATGAGATAAAAAGCCTGTGCCCTTTCTGGGAGAAAAAAAGCACAGCAAAGCCGTAAGACAGTGCTTGGCACATCTCAAGTTTTATTGTTGATATGATTTTTTAGTCGTAACGAGCTAATGCTTTAAAACTTATATTTAATGAAAAAGTTCTAAAGATGAGCTAAACGATATAGGAATAAAAGGTTTGGCAGTGGTTGCCAACAAAATAGACATGTTGCGCATGAGCGAACTCCTTAGGTAAAAGAAGTCCTACCGCATTACTGTCAAATAATGGTGGTAGAACGAAAAGGGGTTGACAGACTGAACCTAAGAATCAGCACACCCGAAGGTGTCCCCCTTCCGTCCTACCGCAACAAAAAAGGGGGACGAACGAGTCTACATTAAAAAAACAAGTTTTTTCAATGTACTTAGGTTCTGGCCTGTCAAAGCCAGCTGGCAATGTGGCCAGCACGCAAAGCATAATCTGAGAGTCTGGATGTGTCAATGTAGCTTTAATGACAAGTGATTAAATTTCTTATTGTTTTTCATTAGATTAACTTAATTATTACTTAAGATATTATATTTAATTGTATTTTTAAAATTAAACAGAAGCGATCCATGCTTATTAATTTCTTAATGAGTCTTTTTATATGAAATAGCAATACGATAAGTCGGATTAGACAATCTCAGTCTGCCCCACTTGGTGATAAGCGCGATTAAAATAAACCAAGCTTTGGTCATGTTGGCTTTGTTTAATCGCCACAATCGGACATATAAAAATCGTATGTGTGCCGACTTGTTGAATTTGTTCAATCTCGCAATCGAAACTGACCAAAGCATCATCTAACACAGGTGAACCCGTTTCTAACTCAATCCATTCGCCATGTTTAAAGCGTTCTTCTGGTGTGAGCTTAGATGAAAATGCTTTTGAAATATGTTCGTGGTGCGCGCCTAATACGTTCACAGTTAAGATTTTGTTATCTAGGAAATGTGCATGTGAGCTCGCAGCTTGGTTCATACAGACCAATAATGTCGGCGGTGTGTCAGTCACACTACAAACAGCAGAGGCAGTAAATCCAAAACGGCCAGACATGCCTGCCGTGGTCACAACGCTAACCGCACTTGTGAGTAAAGACATTGCATTTCTAAAGTCTGTTGCTTGAACCATGACATTATTCCTAAATTGAACCGTACCTTGTCCTGTGTGTTTGCTATACCGCCCAACTCCATCAGGAAGGTACTATCGACATGCGATCTGATTAGAGCGACATGTAGTAAGTAAAATGAGGGTTACTTGTTTGATTATCAACTACCATCAAAAAAGTAACCCTTTATACCACTTATTGGTAAATATTAAGCAGTAAGTTCAAAACCCGTAAGTTCTCTGCGAACGATTTCTGCCCCTGCCGTTAAAGCATTTAACTTGCCACGTGCCACTTCACGTGAAAGAGGCGCCATACCGCAGTTTGTGCAAGGGTAAAGCTTGTCAGCATCTACAAACTGAAGAGCTTTACGAAGTGTGTTCGCCACTTCTTCTGGTGTTTCAATCTGGTTAGATGCAACATCAATTGCACCGACCATGACTTTTTTACCACGAATAAGTTCGAGTAAGTCGATTGGCACACGAGAGTTGTGACATTCTAACGAGATGATATCGATGTTAGATTTTTGCAGTTTCGGGAAAGCTTCTTCGTACTGGCGCCATTCTGAACCGAGTGTCTTTTTCCAGTCAGTATTGGCTTTAATACCGTAACCATAGCAAATGTGCACCGCAGTTTCACATTTTAGACCTTCAATTGCACGCTCTAAAGTCGCAATGCCCCAGTCATTTACTTCGTCAAAGAAGACGTTAAATGCAGGTTCGTCAAACTGGATAATGTCTACACCAGCAGCTTCTAGCTCACGCGCTTCTTGGTTTAAGATTTTGGCAAATTCCCAAGCAAGCTTTTCACGGCTCTTGTAGTGACCATCATAAAGTGTATCAATCATAGTCATTGGGCCAGGTAACGCCCATTTAATCGGTTGATCAGTTTGCTGACGTAAAAACTTCGCATCTTCAACAAACACAGGCTTTTGACGAGACACTGCACCTACAACAGACGGTACGCTTGCATCGTAACGATCACGAATACGGACTGTTTCTCGCTTCTCAAAATCTACGCCATTTAAGTGTTCAATAAATGTCGTCACAAAGTGTTGGCGGGTTTGTTCACCATCGCTGACAATATCAATGCCCGCACGTTGTTGTTCGTGTAACGCTAAACGTAACGCATCTTTTTTACCTTCGATTAAGCCTTCGTTTTCGAGTTTCCACGGCGACCAAAGTTTTTCAGGTTCTGCAAGCCAAGACGGTTTTGGTAAGCTGCCAGCAGTTGAAGTTGGTAATAATTTTTTCATGATAAATGACCCGTATGTTGATTAATTAGGAGCGTAATTCGCAGACCACTGCTCAAGAATCGCTTGGTATGGTTTGATAAATTGCTCTTCAACAAACTTCCCCTGCTCTATAGCCAAACGGCTACGTTCTTCACGGTCATACACAATTCGAGTAAGTGAATAATCTTGGTGCTTCAAGCTTGGTTGATAAGACTTTCCAGCCACTGAATTTGCATTGTAAATTTCAGGACGGTAAATCTTTTGGAAGGTTTCCATCGTACTAATGGTACTAATCAACTCAAGGTTGGTGTAATCACTCAACAAATCACCAGTAAAATAGAACGCTAACGGTGCAACGCTATTTGGCGGCATGAAGTAGCGAACTTTTAAGCCCATTTTTTGGAAATATTCATCGGTTAATGAATAGTCTTCTTGCTTGTATTCAACACCTAAAACAGGATGTTCATTTTCAGTACGGTGGTACTCTTTAGTCGTCGAAACGCTGAGGCAAATCACAGGCGCTTTTTTAAAGTTGGCTCTGTAAGTTTCAGAGTTAATAAAGCTCTTAAACAAGTTGCCGTGCAGTTCACCAAACTTTTCTGGCGTGCTAAATGTCGACTTGTTTTTGTTGTGATCTAACAACAGCACACTAAAGTCATAGTCACGTACATAAGACGAGAAGTTATTGCCTACAATGCCTTCGATGCGTTCATTAGTCTTTTTATCAACAATATTGGTTTTCAATATTTCGATAAGAGGCAGTCCGCTAGTACGGTTTTCGGCATCAATGTTCATTTCAACCGAAATGATTTCAAGTTCAACCCCATAGCGGTCGCCCTTAGGGTTGTCCCAATGAGCTAAGGCATTGAAACGATTGTCGATCATCCGTAATGTATTGCGCAAATTTTCTTCGCGGCTCATCCCTCTCGCCAAGTTAGCAAAGTTGGTGGTAATCCGCGTATTGTCTGCTGGACGATAGTTCTCATCGAAACAAATACTCTTAATCGTAAATGTAAATTCTTTACTCATTTTGATCAGTACCCTAATTTCTGAGATAAAACCTAAAAAAATTTCGAGCTCTTTTTTGAACTTTCCAGCCTTGTCAGTTTTGTGCCTTATAGTCTTATCAAAAAGTGAATTACTGGAGCGCTTCAGAGCATGAATAGATTTATACCGCAATCACAACATGAATAAAAATGATTTAGTCTCATTCAAAACTGAGTGAAATTCATCTTTAGAGTTTAATAAATAAGTATGAAGTTAAATATTTTTCATCTTAGGGAATTTTAGATAGCATAAATTCAATATACGGTGCTCACGTTTTAGTACCTGTAATTTTTAATTTATGATTATTTTCAATCAATTAAACAATTTTTCTTTAAATAAAACTGCTCAACCTAAAGCAATTTATGTTGACTCTCATTCATCTCTGCTTTTAGCCATTCTAAAAATATGGTTTTGCGTGGATCTTCCTCAAAAGCACCATGAGAAAGTAAAAAATAGGCTGAATTATCTTGTACAACAGGTGAATTTTTTTTCAGTAAGTTCCACTCTAGCTCTTTCTCAATCATATAAATTGAGATGACTGTTGCACCGAGTCCAGCCAAACAACCCTCTAAACATAGATAAAAATGTTCAAGCTCAACTTTGGCATAGCCTTTTAAGCTCTGCTTTAACTCAACAATACGACTCATGTTTTTGAAAAAACTTGGTCTAGAAGTCGAGATCAGTACGTCGTTGGTTTCCGATGGCTTGGTTGGTTGAACTAGAGCGATATATTCATCGGCAATCTTTTCGCTATAAATATGCTCTCCCCAATCAAAGTCATTTCGGCGAATTGCGATATCAATATTATCTTTTTCAAAATCGACCACGCCGCCTGCTGTGAGTAGCACAACCTCAAAATCATGACCAAGCTTTTTAAACTTAGATAAACGCGGAATGAGCCATTTCATGGAAAGAGTCGGTTCACAAGACAAAACCAGTTGTTTGTTTTCAGCTTTAGGCTGGCTGAGTTGTATTAAACATTCATCGAGTTGACCAAAAACTTGATGGCAACAACTCAATAAAGTTTCACCCTGCTCAGTCATCACAAGTGTTTTATTTTTTCGGTCGAACAAAGTCGTATTTAAAGCTTCTTCTAAATTATAAATTTGTTTACTGACCGCACTTTGCGTCACAAATAATTTCTTTGCAGCTAAAGTGACGCTGCCATACTTCGCCACAAAGTAGAAAAATTTTAATGAATTCAGCGATATTCTTTCGATCATTCCAAAAACTCATAGATATGTAGTCGTTTTTATCGATTTTTATTTTTAGGTTTCTGTTCAAAATAAAAATCATCTTGATTAAACCCTATTTTAGATGATGAAAAATATTTTAAATATCTATATCTATCTTCATAAATGTAAAACCCCAACCTTTCTCACCAAAAGAATAGCAGCTTTCAGTAAAACAGTTCTCCTCTCGAATACATTCCAAAAAGTACAGATAAAACTGTTCTTTTGCAGTGTGGGGGCAAAATAATGGCAGAGTTTATTGCGGTTATTCTCATTACGATTTTGGCAGTGGTAAGCCCCGGCGCTGACTTCGCGATTGTGACCAAAAATAGTTACTTGTACGGTCGAAAAATAGGTGTGTTCACTTCACTGGGAATATCACTTGGTGTGTTGGTGCATGTGACCTATACATTAGTTGCAGTTGCCTTTGTGATGACTTATACACCGCAAATTTTGAATATTGTTAAGTATATTGGCGCGCTTTACCTAATCTATATTGGCTATAAAACTTTTACACAAAAACCAGTTTTAGACACTGATGCTTTAAGCGCTATAGACACTTTGCAAGCCATAAAATACGGCTTTTTTACCAACGCCCTCAACCCCAAAACCACACTATTTGTGATTAGCACCTATACGCAAATTGTGAGTTTAACTACCCCTGAAAGCGTTCTTTTGGCGTATGGCTTTTTTATGTCATTTGCCCATTTTGTATGGTTTTCACTAGTAGCTGTGCTGTTTTCATCCATGCTGCTGAGACAAAAAATGTTAGCCAAGCAAGTGCAAATTAATAAGGTGATTGGTTCAGTTTTATGTGTACTAGGAGTGGTTCTGCTTTTTACCAAGTTTCAGTAGAGCCGTTTAATTTTTAAGAAACTTTTTTATATATTACTGTTAATATTAAAACGCATGATAGATTTCCCAATCCTTCATATCTCTATAAATCAAGGATGATGAGCGAATACATTTATTATGGAAATCAAGCAAATAAAGTATTTTTTGACAGTCGTTGAATCGGGCAGTATTGGTAAAGCTGCCCAAAAACTCGATGTCGGTGCTTCGGCGATTAGTCAGCAAATTAGTAAGCTCGAGCAAGAGTTAAGCATTCGCTTATTACAGCGTAATGCTTTTGGTGTGACCCCAACCCCAGCAGGTCTTGCCTTTTTAAAACACTCGCAACTGATTTTGCGTCAAGTGAACTTTGCCATAGACGCTGCCCATTCAGCACGGCTATCTGGTCATGTGAGCCTTGGTTTTCCACCGACCATTACCGCTTTGATTGGTATCCCTTTAATGAAACTAATGTCTGAACGTTATCCAGATATTCGTTTAGAGATTGTGGAAACCCTGTCGGGGAACCTGATTCAGTCGATTAATTCACGTCAACTTGATATCGCCATTATTTTTACCAATGAAATTGATAAACAGTGGTCTATACAGCCTTTAGTACGCGAGCAAATGTATTTAATGGCACGCAAAGAAGTGCTCGAAAAATACGGACTTAGCGAATGTATTAAAAGCGGCATTATTCAGTCGCAGCAAATTGGTGATATTCCTTTAGTGTTGCCACGTCAACGCCATAGCTTACGAAAACTGCTTGAGCACAAGATTGGACAGCTTAATGTCGTCTATGAAATTGATGGCTTGCATTTGCTTATGGACAGCCTGATTCATCTTGACCTTGCAAGTGTGAGGCCCGGAAGTGCCTGCCTGCAAGAGTATAAACACAAGCTGCAATTGCTTAAGGTGATTGACCCAGAAGTGGAACGAATTAACTACTTGGTAAGCCTTGCCGAAGAAGAATTATCACCCGCTGCACTTGCTGCCAAGTCAGCCATTAAGGCATGTGTAAAAGAGTTAATTCAAAACCAAATTTGGCCATGTTCTGAAATTATTGTTTAAAGGGTCATTAATTTTTCTAAATACCTAATTAATTTTCGCCTCTCACTCCTCCCTGCTTTTTAAGATTACATTTTTATACGAATGATAAGTGGTTTTCTGTTTATCGAAATATAGATGTGTAGTTTTAACTGGAAACAAGGCATCACATTTTCTACCAAGGACACCTTTAAATCTCATCTCTAACCCATTTCCTATTTAGGTTTATTGATTGAATCAATTTACGTCCAAACTTTGAAGATCGTGAATGTTTCCATTTTGTCAGGCCAAGGAGGTCTCCAATGGATGTCGTTAATAACCGTAGGGCTACTTTTAAAAAAATATTAAACGTAACGAGTGGCAACTTTTTAGAACAGTACGATTTTTTTCTTTTTGGTTTCTATGCCACCTATATCGCAGCAAAATTTTTCCACTCAGATAATGAATATGTCTCTTTAATGATGACATTTACCGTGTTTGCTGCGGGCTTTCTTATGCGTCCTCTTGGCGCTATTTTCTTGGGTGCCTATGTCGACAGAATTGGTCGTCGTAAAGGGTTGATTGTGACTTTAAGCTTGATGGCTATCGGTACGATTTTAATTACCTTTGTACCGGGTTATGACACCATCGGTATTATGGCCCCTATTTTGGTGGTCATTGGCCGTCTGTTACAGGGCTTCTCGGCAGGTGTTGAATCTGGCGGCGTGTCGATTTACCTTGCAGAAATTGCAACCGATAAAAACCGTGGTTTTATTACTAGCTGGCAGTCTGGTAGCCAACAAATTGCGGTCGTGTTTGCAGCGTTATTTGGTTATTGGCTCAACACCGTTTTAACTCATGCACAAGTGAGTGAATGGGGCTGGCGTATTCCGTTCTTAATTGGTTGTTTGATCATTCCTTTAATCTTCTTATTCCGCCGTACTTTAGAGGAAACTGAAGCATTTAAAGCACAAAAAACTCATCCTTCAACCAAAGAAATTTTCAGCACATTGGCAAGCAACTGGCGCATTGTACTTGCAGGTATGATGATGAGTGCGATGACCACAACCACGTTCTATTTCATTACGGTTTACACCACAGTGTATGCAAAACGTACTTTAGAAATGTCGGTCACAGATAGCCTTTTAGCAACCGTGTTTGTAGGTTTATCGAATTTCTTCTGGTTACCAATGGGTGGCTTACTTTCAGACAAAATTGGTCGCCGTCCAGTATTAGTAGGTATTACGACTCTTGCGATCTTTACCAGCTATCCGGTTTTAAGCTGGTTGGTGAGCGACATTAGCTTCTCAAACCTACTTATTACTCTTGCTTACTTCTCGTTCTTCTTTGGTATGTACAACGGGACTATGGTCGCAACGCTTGCCGAAGTAATGCCAAAACGTGTTCGTACCGTTGGCTTCTCTTTAGCGTTTAGTCTTGCAGCCGCGATTTTTGGTGGTATGACTCCAATGGCGTGTACTTTCCTAGTAGAAAACACTGGCAATGCAAGCACACCAGCGTTCTGGCTCATGCTTGCTGCGGTATGTAGTCTCATCTCAAGTTTATATCTATGTCGCGGTTCTAAGCAGAACAAATCTGACGCGATTGCTGAACCTGCAAAGGTTAGCGCTTAAAACAACTAACTACTTAACCTGAAATTTTAATGAACAGTACGGCAGATCTTAAGTCTCCGTACTGTGCTCTCCTGTCATTAAAAGTGAGATACTATGAAAAAGTCCCCTATCTTCATGACCATTTGCCTAGCTGGTGCTGGCTTAGGTTCAACGCTTGCTAACGCAGATACGTTAGAAGTGATTAGCTCAGGCGGTTTCTATTCATCTATGGAAAAACTCATTCCAATATTTGAAAAGCAAACTGGTCATACGGTTCACCTTTCGTCTGGTTCATCTATGGGTGCATCGCCAACTGCAATTCCAAACCGTCTCGATCGTGGTGAACGCTTTGATGTGGTGGTATTGGCTGCTCCTGAACTAAGCAAACTTGCAGAAAAAGGTTATGTCGACCCAAATTCACAAAGCGCTTTAGTCAATTCAAGCATTGGTATGGCTGTGCCTAAAGGTGCACCAAAGCCAGACATTAGCTCTGCGGCAAAATTTGAAAAAGTTTTATTAAATGCCAAGCACATCGGCTATTCAGCAAGTGCGAGCGGTACACATCTTGAAAAAGATGTTTTCCCAAGCTTCCCACCTGTCGAGTACAAAGTGATTGCTGGTAAAGCAGAAAAAGTGGTAGGCGACCGCGTTGCAAAACGTATTGCCGAAGGCCAGTTTGATATTGGTTTCCAGCAAATTAGTGAAATCAAACCTTTTACCGGCAAATATGGTCAAGTTGAGTTAGTTGGTCCAATCCCTGCGCCTTACCAAAAAGTTACCGTATTTGCTGCTGGTATTGATAAAAACTCGGAACATGCAAAAGTCGCAAAAGAACTTATTCAATTTGTGAAATCGCCTCAAGCGACACAAATTATTGAAGAACAGGGTCTTGAGCAGGTTAAACAATAAAAGCTCTAAAAGGCAACGTCTTGAGCAGATGTTGCCTTTATTGAACGGTTTACTCAAAGCAATAGAACAAAATATAGCGTAATAAACCAGTGTAGAATAATTAACAAAGGTCAAAGTAGAATTTGCCGTGGAACTTAAACAATTAAAGTACTTTATTGCAGTGATCGAGTCTGGAAGCTTGGGTAAAGCTGCAAAAAATCTCGATATTGGAACGTCTGCATTAAGTCAGCAAATTTCAAAATTAGAAAGCGAGCTTTCTATTCGCCTTTTACAACGTACTGCTTTGGGTACGGTTCCTACCCCTGCGGGTTTAGCTTTTTTTCAACAGGTTCAACTGGCACTTAGACACTTAGACCATGCGGTAGACTCTGCGCATTCTTCCCGTTTAAGTGGTCATGTCACCGTGGGTTTTTCACCGAGTGTGGCGTCTGTTATAGGCACGCATTTTTTAAAACTCATGAGAAACCGTTATCCCGATATTAAAGTCCGTTTAATCGAAGGCTTATCGGGTGACTTAAAAGCTTTAGTTAATGCAAGGCAGCTCGATGTTGCAATCATCTTTAGTGACGATGTCGATCCACAGTGGGCCATACAGCCTTTAGTTAAAGAACAGATGTTTTTAATCTCGCCTAAAGAAGTGCTGAATCAATACCATCTTGAAAGCTGTATCGACACTCAAACTATTAACCACTCACAGCTTAAAGAACTTCCCCTGATTTTGCCGAGCCAACGACATGGACTGCGCTTGTTACTCGAACAGAAAATTCATCAGCTTAAAGTGGCCTATGAAATTGATGGGCTGCATTTGTTAATGGAAAGCATTAGCCAACTCGAAATGGCAACCATCCAGCCTGCAGGTGCATCGTTAAACTCGCGGCAAGACCTCTGTTTACTGCGTGTTGTAGAACCTGCCATTGAGCGTATTAACTATTTAATTAGTCTCTCTGAAGAAGAACTCTCTCCTGCTACCTTAGCCACCAAAGTGGTGATTCGTGCTTGTGTCACCAACCTCATTAATGAAAAGTGCTGGCCTGGTGCTGAACTTATAAACACTTAAGCCATTAGTGTTTATTTTTACTAAACACCCATTCAAGCTTAGCCTCTCACTTCACCTTCCCTTTTAAAGCTAAATTAGCCTTAGCTGAGAAAGGGAGAAATCCATGCATGATGTAATTGTGATTGGTGGTGGGAATGCCGCACTGTGTGCCGCGCTCACGGCAAAAGAAAGCGGCGCTTCTGTGCTTGTCATAGAAGCAGCGCCTAAAGAATGGCGTGGTGGTAACTCACAACACACTCGTAATCTTCGCTGCATGCATGATGCTCCTCAAGACGTATTGGTCGATGCCTATCCGGAAGAAGAATATTGGCAAGACTTACTTAAAGTGACTGCGGGCAAAACCAATGAGCACTTAGCTCGTCTGGTTATTCGTAGCACCGCGACTTGCCGTGACTGGATGCGTAAACATGGCGTGAATTTTCAGCCACCGCTCTCAGGTGCTTTACACGTTGCACGTACCAATGCCTTTTTTATGGGTGGCGGTAAAGCCCTCATTAATGCGTATTACCGAAGTGCCCAAGAGCTTGGCATCGAGATTTTATACAACACAAAAATTAAAGATCTAAAGTTAAACCAAGGACATTTTGAAGCTGCAATTGCCGAAGATGGCCGCGTATTTAAAGCAAAAAGCTGTGTATTGGCCGCAGGTGGTTTTGAGTCAAATTTAGAATGGTTAAGAGAAGCATGGGGACAAAATGAAAACGGCGAATGGCCTGCCGATAATTTCATTATTCGTGGTACTCGTTTTAATCAAGGCAACTTACTCAAATTTATGATAGATCAAGGCGCCGATATTATTGGTGACCCATCGCAATCGCACTGTGTGGCCGTAGATGCACGCGCACCGTTATATGATGGCGGCATCTGTACCCGTATTGACTGCGTTTCACTGGGTATTGTGGTCAATAACAAAGCCGAACGTTTTTACGATGAAGGCGAAGACTTCTGGCCAAAACGTTATGCGATTTGGGGCCGCCTTGTTGCCAAACAGCCACAGCAAATTGCCTATTCTATTATCGACTCAAAAGCCATTGGTCGCTTTATGCCACCTGTGTTTGCGGGCGTAAAAGCAAATACCATTCAAGAATTGGCCGAAAAAATCGGGCTAGATGCAAAAACCTTATGCCACACCGTAGAAGAATTTAATCAAGCCTGTGTGCAAGGCACCTTTAACCATACCGTTTTAGATGACTGCACCACCGAAAATATTGTTCCCAACAAAACCCATTGGGCGGTTCCTCTCAATCAGCCACCTTTCTATGCCTATGCCCTTAAACCCGGCATTACCTTTACCTATTTAGGTTTAAAAGTCGAAGATGATGCTGCGGTGCGTTTTAACAATAAGCCAAGCCGCAATTTGTTTGTCGCAGGTGAAATGATGGCAGGTAACGTACTCGGTCAGGGTTATACCGCTGGGGTCGGTATGTCGATCGGCACAACCTTTGGACGCATTGCCGGAAAAAATGCAGCCCACTATGCACTTACACAAGGAGTTGAACATGAATGCTAGTACTAAAGCCCTAATTCCAGTTGTTCAACTCTCTGACCATGAGCAGGAAGTTCAAAGAGCACTACAAATTTGTAATGCTTGTCGTTACTGCGAGTCATTTTGTGCTGTATTTGCGGCCATGACCAAACGCCTTGAGTTTAACCAAGCCGATATTCATTACCTTGCAAACCTGTGCCATAACTGTGGTGCTTGTTTACACGCTTGCCAATATGCCCCGCCGCATGAGTTTGGTGTAAACATTCCAAAAGCGATGGCGCAAGTACGCTTGGAAACTTACCAAGAGTTTGCGACCCCTCAACAGCTAGGCCGACTTTATAAGTCTGTGGGTATTCCTTTTGTTTCGGCATTATCAGTTATTTTCTTTTTATGCATGTTAGCTGTGGTGTGGTACAAAGGCACCGATCTGTTTGCAGGCTACCAAGGTAATTTCTATGCGATTTTCCCGCATAACTTTTTAGCGCTACTGTTTGGAGCGACCTTTACAGTTGCAGTTGTTCTGCTCGGCATTGGCATTAGCAAATTCTGGCGTCAAACCTCTAAAGTTATTCACGGCAAAGTTGAGAAACCCGACCTTATTCAAGCCTCTCAAAATGTGTTAACGCTTAAATATTTAGATGGTGGACATGGTAAAGGCTGTAATGAGCAAGATGACCGTTATACACAAATCCGCCGCGTGTTCCATCACCTCACCTTTTATGGCTTTATGCTCTGCTTTGCTGCCACAGGTGTAGCGACTTTATATCACTATTTCCTTAACCTACATGCGCCGTACCCTATCTTTAGCTTGCCTGTTATTTTGGGTACGTTGGGTGGGTTTGGCTTAGTGATTGGACCATCTGGCTTGCTCTATTTAAATCTTAGACGTCATCCGTTGCATGGTGACCGTGAGCAAAAACCTGTAGATCGAGGCTTTATTTTCCTTTTAATTTTAGTCAGTGCTTCAGGCTTAGCTCTCATGGCATTTCGCAATACACCTTACATGGCACTTTTACTGATTTTCCATTTAGCCACAGTCATGACCTTCTTTATTACTATGCCATTTGGAAAGTTCGCACACGGTTTTTACCGCAGCGCCTCTTTACTCAAATTTGCCATCGAAGAACGTATTTCCAAGAAATCATAATTTCATTCAAAAGTATTCACTATCTTAGCGTAGTGAATACTTTCATTATTTTAAGCTCAAAATACTTCATACCTTGCCTACTTTTTACTATTTAAAATTCCCAAGCCATACATCGGCCACTTGGTACTCGCTTTAATGTTATTAATCAGCATCGCTACCAAAACTAAAGACACTGCACCGACCAAAACAGGGAAAATTAGAAAACTCCACTGGTAATGTATGCTGCTTGCGGTGAGTAAAATAACTAAAGGATTTGCCCCAGCAGGTGGATGAACGCATTTAAACACTTGCATGAGCGCAATTGCGCAGCCCACTGATAAAGCAATTGTAAAAATAGAAACACCAACAAATTTTAGAAAAAACAAACCCACAAAAGCCGAAATAAGATGCCCAAATATAATATTTCTCGGCTGTGCCAAAGGTGACTGCGACACGGTATAGAGCAATACACAGGTCGCACCAAACGGCGCCATGATAAAGATATTGTGTGTGAGCTTACTCAACCACAAAAGTATAAAAATACTGACCGTACCCCCAACAAGGCTTCTTAAAACATCAATTTTACTGGGCGATGGAGCCAGTTTTTCTTTGCCATAAAAGATCGAGAACATGGTTTTATTCCTTAAACAGACATTGCTTTTTAAAAAGCATATAGATAAAATTTCAAATAGTACAGATCTGTACTATTTTATTTTTTGGAAAAGTTTTATGTCAAAATCTGCCTTAAAAATATTAGATACAGCCGAGAAGTTATTTAACGAAAATAGTTTTGTCGGGGTTGGTGTCGATCTGATTCGCGATGAATCTGGCTGCTCAAAAACCACGATGTACACGTACTATAAAAATAAAAATCAACTGGTTAAGTCTGTGCTCGTTGCACGTGATGAACGGTTTAAGCAAAGCCTTTTGGGTTATGTTGGAGATGCAACAGGATTAGAAGCCATCAATAAAATTCTGGATTGGCACACCAATTGGTTTAGACAAGATTTTTTTAAAGGCTGTTTATTTGTAAGAGCAGTCGCTGAATCTAACCAAGATGATCAAGACATTATTTCTATTTCTAAAGCTCATAAACAATGGATTAAAGTATTGATTGCACAAAACTGCAATATACCGAATGGTGAAGCTTTATCTGAGCTGATCTATACAGTGATTGAAGGCTTAATTAGCCGCTTTTTAGTCGATGGTTTCGATGAAACACTTGCGATCAACATGAAAAATTCTATTAATCAATTATTTAATATTCATCAACATTAGTATGAGAACTTAAAATGGAAGTGGACCATATTTTTATTTGTGTACAATCAGGCGCTCCCGAAGCTGAAACTTTAAAAAAATTCGGTCTAACAGAAGGTTCATCCAATAAGCACCCGGGTCAAGGTACAGAAAACAGACGCTTTTTCTTTAAAAATAGCTTTATCGAGTTAATCTTTTTAAATAACCCAGAAGAAGCCTCAAGTGATCTCACAAAACCGACTCTGCTTTTTGAACGACTAAGTGCTCAAGATAATATCGCGTCCCCTTTTGGTATTTGTTTTCGCCCTAAAAATAAAGATGATAACGGCGCAAAATTTCCTAATTGGGTGTACAAGCCAAGCTATTTACCAGCCAGCTTAGAAGTAAATGTTGCCAAAGATTCTGTGGTATCTGAACCGATGTGGTTCTTCCTTTCATTTGCTTCACGACCAGACCTTGTCGTAAAAGAAAAACAACAACCACTTGTTCATAGCAAAGATTTATCAGAAATCACCGCGATTAAAGTTTCTATTCCAAACCTAGAGCAGCACCCGACTTCGTTACTGTTCAATACAGTTGATAATTTTGAAGTGACTAATGGATCGGAGCATTTAATGGAAATTAGTTTTGATCATGAACCTCAAGGAATGATTCATGATTTCAGACCAGAGCTACCGCTTATTTTTAAATATTAAAACGCTTAGTTTCTAATAAAAAACTGTGATTTATTGCAAATCACAGTTTTTATTTAAATTGAATCACATTAAAAACGACAATAGCTTAAGCAATTTTTCCATCAATAATGCCTTTCTCCTTTAATGCAGCAAGCTCTTCTGCTGTTTTAAATCTCGATAAGATTTGAGCAGTATGTTCACCTAACTCAGGCGGTGCATGATGATATTCAACTGGAGTATCAGACAGCTTGATTGGTGAGCCAATCGTTTGGAAGTTTTCATTTAAACTATGAGGAATATTCACCACCAAATTACGATGTACGATTTGTGGTTCAGCCAAAGCATCTTCAATAGAGTTGATAACACCTACGGGAACTTTAAGCGCATGAATCATGTCGACCCATTCTTTGGCAGTTTTATGCAAAAAGTGTTCCGACAATAAAGGAATCAGTTCATTTCTATATTTGACACGGTCTTGGTTGCGCACAAACTTTTCATTTTCGAGTAACTCTGCATAACCAATCGCAATACACAAATCTTTAAACTGTTTGTCGTTACCGCAAGCAATAATAAACTCTTTATCTTTAGCCTTAAAAGTTTGATACGGCACAATACTTGGGTGTTGATTACCCATGCGCTGTGGGGCCTTACCTGAAGCTAAATAGTTCATTCCCTGATTTGCCAGTGCCGCGACCTGTACATCAAGGAGTGACATATCAATATATTGACCACGCCCTGTGTGCGAGCGCGCAATCAATGCGGCCTGAATCGCGATGGTTGAATATAAACCAGTTTGAATATCTACCACAGCTACACCAACCTTTTGCGCACCACCGCCTGCCACATCATCAGGCTCGCCGGTAATGCTCATTAAGCCAGACATACCCTGAATAATAAAATCATAGCCGGGTTCTTCTGCACGTGGGCCATCTTGCCCAAAACCGGTAATGGAGCAATACACAATGTTCGGGTTCAGCTCACTTAATGACGCATAGTCCAAACCATATTTAGCCAAAGACCCTGTCTTATAATTTTCAATTACCACATCGGCTGTCTTGGCAATTTCATAAATTAAGGCCTGACCTTCGGGTGTGGTTATGTCTACCGCAACCGAATATTTATTGCGGTTGGTACACTGAAAATAACCAGATTCACGGGTCATGTTTCCATTTTGATCGGGCATCCATGGTGGCCCCCACATACGGGTGTCATCACCTACTCGAGGACGTTCAATTTTAATCACTTCCGCGCCAAGGTCTGCCAAGATCTGCCCGCACCAAGGCCCTGCAAGCACACGACTTAAATCTAAAACCCGAATTCCTTGTAATGCACCCATAACGATACCCTTATCTTTTTAGAAGGTACTCAACGCACCTCCCTGTCATTGTTTATGATTGTTTTTGCGGATCGTACTGACGATCTTTAATAAATAATCCCGGCAATACACCCGCAACAAAATACGCAGCGCCCATCACAATAAAGGCCATAGTAAACGTACCGCCCGATGCCAAGAATCCAATGGTGGCTGGTGCAATCGCAGCCCCGACACGACCAATGTTATAAGCACCGCCAATGGCTGTTCCGCGCACATCGGTTGAAAAACTTTCAGCCATATAGGTCGCGTTTACACCATATGGAATGCCATATAAGAAGCCAAAAGTGATCAATAAATACAAAATGTTGTCAGGGGTATTGAAGAAAATAATGATTGGCAAGAACACGGCACTGGCAATTGTTCCAAACACAAAAACAGCACGGCGGTTAAATTTGTCAGCAAGATACCCTGCTAAAATTTTGCCTAGAATCATTGCGGTATATGAACCCACCATATAACTGGTTAAGTTTTTAAAGTTCATATGCACTTCTGTTTCTAAATAACTTGGCATCCAGTTGTTAATGCCGTAATAACCAAACTGTAAGAAGAATGCTGTGGTCATCCACAACAAAAACATCTTGCGGTGCTTAAAGTTATGAAAGATTTGCTTATAGATACTGCCACTTTTCGGCTTTTCAGCCACGACCATTTCTTTAGGTTGTCTGTTGCCTTGCAAGCTTTCAATTTTGGTGAGCTGCCAAGATTTTGGCTCTGGTACAAATCGTTGCAGGAAAATATTAATAAACGCAGGTACTACGGTCAGGAAGAATAAAACGCGCCAGCCATGATCTGGAATAATCGCACCAGCTAAGAGTGTCGCAGCAATATAACCTACCGTCTGCCCCGTCTGTAATGTGCCCAAGACTGTTGTACGGTAAGTAGTGGGTACATATTCAGCCATTAAGGTATTACAGGCCATATAGAGTGCTCCGATTCCTAAAGCCCCAATAAAGCGTAAAGCCATAAATTGCTCGAAGCTTTGCATAAAGCCTAATAAACAGGTCGCTACAGAAAAGAAAGTCACCGAGTTGGCAATGGTTCTTACACGACCAAACTTATCACATGCCCAACCACCCAAAATACCGCCAATACCCATACCAGCCAAAGAAGCACTGCCTAATGCCCCCGCTTGAAAGGTACTTAAACCAAACTCTGCCTTTAAACTGGTCAAGCTATAAGACAGCAGCATAATATCAACGCCATCGACCACCATCGCAAAATAGGCAAATAACAACGCCCATTTCCATGTATGAGGGCCAATCTTTTCATATGTTCCAAGGTTACTTGGAAATGTAGTTCTTAATTCTTTCGATATTACTTGAACGTCATTGTTCATCTTTAGTTCCTCATTTTCCCAAATGAGTCATCGATAGCTTACTTATGTTTTCTGTATGACTTAATCTTCTATATTTTCATCATCTTATATTTAGTTTTAAGTACACAGAGGCACATCTTCACATGAGTATCCTTACGATGAATCTTGTCATTATCCATAAATTTTTGCGTAAAAAATCCCTAAAGGTGCTCTCGAAAGAACACCTCTATCTTTTAAATGAATGAGTTAGTTACTAAATGCTGCGATGCCTGTTTGTGCACGACCTAAAATCAAGGCATGAACGTCATGTGTACCTTCATAGGTATTTACGACTTCAAGATTGACCAAATGGCGCGCTACACCAAACTCATCACTAATACCGTTTCCACCCATCATGTCACGTGCCATACGAGCAATATCAAGCGCTTTCCCACAGTTATTGCGCTTGATTAGAGATGTGCCTTCAACTGAAGCAATGCCTTCATCTTTCATACGACCAAAACGTAAAGCCACTTGCAAACCCAATGCAATTTCAGTTTGCATATCTGCCAGTTTCTTTTGAATCAACTGATTTGCAGCCAACGGACGACCAAATTGTTTACGGTCCATAGTGTATTGATGTGCAGTATGCCAGCAGAACTCAGCAGCACCCATTGCGCCCCATGCAATGCCATAGCGGGCGCTATTTAGACAGGTAAATGGGCCTTTTAAGCCTCGAATTTCAGGGAATGCATTTTCTTCAGGTACAAATACGTTATCCATTACAATTTCACCCGTAATCGAGGCACGTAAACCAACCTTGCCATGAATTGCTGGTGCAGATAGACCTTCCCAACCCTTTTCTAAAATGAAACCGCGAATATCACCAACATTGCCTTCAGCAGAAACTTCTTTTGCCCAAACCACAAATACATCGGCAATTGGACTGTTGGTAATCCACATTTTTGCGCCACTTAAACGGTAACCACCGTCAACTTTTTTAGCACGAGTAATCATGCTGCCTGGGTCTGAGCCATGGTCAGGTTCAGTCAAACCAAAACAGCCAATGTATTCACCCGTAGCTAGTTTAGGTAAGTACTTCTGCTTTTGCTCTTCGGTACCAAATTCATGAATCGGAACCATCACTAATGAACTTTGCACACTCGCCATAGAGCGGTAACCCGAGTCAACATATTCAATTTCACGCGCAACCAAACCATAACTCACATAGTTCAAACCCGCACCGCCATATTGCTCAGGAATAGTTGGCCCCAGTAAGCCGAGCTCTCCCATTTCACGGAAAATAGATGGATCTGTTGTTTCATGACGAAATTGTTCAAGTACACGTGGTTGCAAACGTTCTTGACAATAGGCATGAGCCGCATCACGAATCATGCGCTCATCTGGGCTAAGCTGTTGCTCAATTAAAAATGGGTCTTGCCAGTTAAATTGAACTTTTGCTTTTTTTGTTGTCACCATGTGATTCATCGCATCCTCTGCTTGATTTGATCTTCTTTATTTAACTCGATGTTATGCGTGAAAAATTCAGTAATCAAACGATAAATGTTCATGCAGATATGCGACTTACGCATATTTAAAATAAGAGGCATTAAATTTAGATATTTAATTCGTTATATTTCATTAAAAATGGCTTATTTTTATACTAAACTCGGATATTTGCATGTAGGTCATATGCTGTTTTGAAATATGATGACAAATAAAAGGATTTATTTATGCGAAGAAGCATCCCGTCCATTCAGGGCCTGATTTGCTTTGAAAGTGCAGCAAAACATCTAAGTTATACCTATGCTGCGCAAGAGCTATGCATTACTCAAAGTGCAGTTTCGCGCCAAATTCAGCAGTTAGAAGACTTCTTGGGTGTTGAACTCTTTATACGTACTCGGCATGGTGTTGAACTCACCATTGCTGGTCAACAGTATTTTAAAAGTATTAAGCCCTATTTATTAGGTTTAGAGAAATGTACAGCCGATGTGATTTCTCATAAAGGTTTAGGTGGAACATTAAAGTTAGGTGTGGTTCCTACCTTTGCAACGCGATGGTTATTACCCAAGCTCCATCTTTTAAATCAAAAACACCCTGAAATTACGGTTCATTTAGAAACCAGTACGAAACCTTTTTTATTTAACGACAATATTTTTGATGCTGCTATTTTTGCAGGTACGCAGCAGCAAATTGATCATTGGCCCGGCATACAAGCGCATTATTTAATGGATGAAGAAATTGTACCTGTGTGCTCGCCAAGACTCATCGAAAAGTATTTTCCAGATGCAGTGATGATTAATGAAAATACCTATGATCTAAGTTGCGAGGATTTACTAAAAATTCCCCTACTACAACAAACCACCCGGCCTAGCATTTGGCAAGAATGGTTTCTGACTCATCACATGCAGCACCCTAAGCCTTTTGATGGACAGCGCCATGAGTTATTTTCAATGCTTGCGGTTGCCGCCAGTCATGACATGGGAATGGCTCTAATTCCACAAATGTTGATTGAATCTGAACTACAAAAAAAAGAATTGGTGATTGTTTCCAATAAGAAACTAAAAGGCAGCCGAAAGTACTATCTCATTCACTCAAGCCAAGACATTTCACCGACTATTCAAAAATTTGTTGAGTGGATTTACCAAGAGTTAGAGCAACTAAAAAGTAGTACCAATTAGCTGAGCAGCTCTGATTTATGCTCAATATTGCGATCTATAAACATAAAAAAAGATTGTGATTGATGAGATCACAACCTTTTAGTTATGCATAAATGACTTTGAATTAATGATTCATCAATTGAATGTCTGTACCACTACGTTTCGGATCAATCAAGATTTTGGCATGCTGTTCAGGATCACGTAATGCTTCAAATGCGCTCGTAACACCCTCTAAACCGACAACACCGGTAATGAGCGGTGAACAATTCACTTTACCTTCTGCAATCATATGTAGCGCATCTCGAAACTCAAGCGGTGTATAACCTAACACGAACTGAATTTCTAACTCTTTATTAATCGCAAGTGCGGGTTCTATTTTGTCACTTTGCATGCACACCCCAACCCCAACAATTCGGGAAAACAAAGGTGCACCTTCAATAATCTGCTGTAAAACCCCCGGTACGCCCACGCACTCAAAAATAACAGGACGTTTTGGCAAAGCACCTAACTTATCAATCATGCGCCATCCATGCCACCAAGGTAAGCGTGTCGCTTGCAACTTATCAAATAGTCCCATGCCCATGTTAATGGCATCAGAAACATTGCCAAGTAAACCAAACTCTTTCCAGTTGGCAAATGGCGAGGACTCTTTAGGGTCAACTACAATATCTGCACCACATTGCTCGGCAAGCTTACGGCGGTTTGGTGAAAAGTCACTGGCAACCACAGTTTTAACACCAGCGGCTTTAAGCATTAAAATGACACCCAACCCGACAGGACCACAACCAATCACAATAGCTGGTTCACTAGTTTTAACTCGGCTACGGCGTACGGCATGCAATGCAACCGCCATAGGTTCAGTCATTGCAGCACTATCCGCATCTAGGCCATTCGGTACTTCAAACATCAAGCTTGATTGAGCCAGTACCTGCTCGGCATAACCCCCCGAAGCATTTGGAGAAAGTCCTGTAGACAAGTAACCATGCTGATCTATATTTAAAAGCGGCATTGCACAAACAAGTGTATCTGCTTTAAATTTATGACGTGTTTTTGGACCATAATCCAAAACCTTGCCACAGAACTCATGTCCTAGTACAAACGGATCTGTAGACTTCGCTAAACCATTAAACCCTACACGTGCAGCCAAATCATGCATGTGGTCGCAGTGGTGCTGCATATGTAAATCTGAACCGCAGATCCCGCATCGCACCACTTCTAACAAAACCTGCCCTTTTGCAGGTGTTAATTTCGGCTGATCTACCACTTGTAATTTTGCTTGATGACAAAGTACCGACTTCATTTGAGTGCTTCCTATTTCTTCTTTTTCATTTACTTGCCAGAAATAGATTTCTACAGATAAATTAATCGCTTTATCGGTTTGGTCTTTAGCAAGCCTTTATTCATCTTTACAAGTAAAAAGCAAAATACCAATGACCATTCTTCAGCCATTCCACTCTTGAAGAGTCAACAAAAAACAGGCTCAGCGAAATTAAAAACAATAAAAATCTTGGTGCTTGTATCTTACACAGACTGCGTTGTCTTCTTAGGCCAGAACAATGTCATCAAAATTAAAACTTATACAAATATAGTAAGTTCAAAAAACTCAACTCAACGCTTTTCACAAAAACATAGCAAATCCAAACTTTTATCAGCGCAACTAAACAGGCATGATGAATTAATAGCAACAGATAAGAAGAAATTTATGATTACTAAAACGCTTCCACTTACAGATATACACCGCCACCTTGATGGCAACATCCGCATTCAAACTATTTTAGAATTAGGCCAACAATACAATTTAGACTTGCCTGCTTACGACATTGAATCTTTACGACCACACGTACAAGTGATGGATAACCAACCCGACTTATTAAGTTTTTTATCTAAGCTCGATTGGGGAGTAAAAGTATTAGCGAGCCTAGATGCCTGCAAGCGTATTGCTTTTGAAAACATGCAAGATGCAGCGCAACAAGGCCTAGACTATGTAGAATTACGTTTTTCACCGGGTTATATGGGAATGACACATCAACTTCCACTTGAAGGTGTTGTAGAAGCTGTGATTGCGGGCGTAAAAGAAGGCAGTCAAGCTTACGGCGTAAAAGCGAATTTAATTGGCATTATGAGCCGTACTTTTGGCCAAGAAGCCTGTGAAAAAGAATTAAATGCCCTGCTTGCCCATAAAAATGATATTAAAGCGTTGGATCTTGCTGGAGATGAGCTTGGTTTTCCGGGTAATTTATTTATTGAACACTTTAAAAAAGCACGTGATGCAGGTTGGCACATTACAGTACATGCAGGCGAAGCTGCCGGCCCAGAAAGTATTTGGCAAGCGATTGAAGAATTAGGCGCTGAACGAATTGGACATGGTGTTAAAGCAGTTCAGGATTTAAAACTTTTAGATTATTTAGCGAAACATAAGATTGGTATTGAGTCTTGTCTCACCTCAAACATTCAAACCAACACAGTACCGTCTTTAGCAGAGCACCCATTAAAGACTTTTTTAGAACATGGTGTACTTGCCACCATTAATACAGATGACCCAGCGGTAGAAGGCATTGAGATACAACATGAATATTTATCTGCTGCCCCATTAGCAGGATTAACGCCTGAACAAATTTATACAGCTCAAGAAAATGGACTTAAAATTGCATTTTTATCAGAACAAGAAAAAGATGAGTTAAGGCAGAAATATCAATAACAGAGAACAGAACTTATTTAAACAAGTTCAGATATTGGAGCAATTTGGAATTAAAATTTTATTATAGAAAACAAAAAAATTTCTTCTATCCATAAGATAAGAAGAAATGATTTTAATATATGGGATATTTTAGAAAGCTTAAACGCTTTTAAATATGGTCGGAGCAGTAGGATTCGAACCTACGACCCCCTGGTCCCAAACCAGGTGCACTACCAGGCTGTGCTATGCTCCGAAATTGGGGTGAATGACGGGATTCGAACCCGCGACAACTGGAATCACAATCCAGGGCTCTACCAACTGAGCTACATCCACCATCAAATAAGTTCTATGTACCAAGCTACCAAATGGCGCGCCTGACAGGATTCGAACCTGTGACCATCCGCTTAGAAGGCGGATGCTCTATCCAACTGAGCTACAGGCGCTTAACCGATGATGCTTATCATGCGATACTTCGCCGATCTTAAAATATTCTTTTAAGTGGTCGGAGCAGTAGGATTCGAACCTACGACCCCCTGGTCCCAAACCAGGTGCACTACCAGGCTGTGCTATGCTCCGATCTATCTCAGCTTTTGCTGTATCGCACATCGTGCGGTACGGTGTGCATTCTAGGCGCGACGCCCTCAGACGTCAACACCTATTCTCAAAAAAAGTTAAAAATCCTTATCAAATGTATATTTAACAAGCATTTTGAGGCTTTTTAACGTTTTAACGATGCACTAAAGGCTAACATTCGATCTAAAGGCATTTTGGCACGTTCAGCAAGCGCTGGATCAACGTGTATTTCTTGATCGCCTTTTTGTAAAACTTCTAAAATTCCATCAAGTTCATTCATTGCCATCCACGGACAATGCGCACATGAACGACAAGTTGCTCCCTCACCCGCCGTTGGAGCTTCAACTAAAATCTTATCTGGTACTGCTTGCTGCATTTTGTAGAAAATACCACGGTCAGTTGCCACAATGAGTCTTTCATTTGGCAAAGTCTGTGCAGCTTTAATGAGTTGAGAAGTACTACCTACCGCATCGGCAATTTCTACTACCGACTCTGGCGACTCTGGATGTACCAATACAGCAGCGTCTGGATACAGTGCTTTCATGTTGGCAATGCCACGTGCACGGAATTCTTCATGCACAATACATGCACCATCCCAAAGCAACATATCTGCACCAGTTTTCTTTTGAATATAGCGACCTAAGTGCTGATCTGGTGCCCAAATAATTTTTTCGCCCAAACTGTCTAGATGCTCAACAATTTCAACTGCACAGCTGGAAGTCACTACCCAATCCGCACGTGCTTTAACAGCAGCCGATGTATTGGCATAAACCACTACGGTGTAGTCAGGGTGTTGATCACAAAATGCTGTGAACTCATCGACTGGACAACCTAAGTCAAGTGAACAGGTTGCTTCAAGTGTCGGCATCAGGATTGTTTTTTCAGGAGACAGAATTTTAGCTGTTTCCCCCATAAACTTAACACCAGCCACAACCAGTGTAGAGGCTGCATGATCTCGTCCAAAACGGGCCATTTCTAAAGAGTCAGAAACGCATCCACCTGTTTTTTCAGCAAGTTCTTGTACATCGGGATCGCAATAGTAGTGAGCAACAAGGACAGCATCACGTTTTTTGAGCTCTGCTTCGATCTGTGCAAACTTTTGTTGTTTTGCTTCTTCACTTAGGCGGTTGTCTTTTGGTTCACCTAAACGGTCTAAATGCGCTTGTACAATGTTTTTTGCATCGTTGGCAATTAAAGTCGCATCACTCATAAAACGTCTTCTCTATCCTTCATGCTGGCATACCTGCTCGCATATAACGTTACTGCTTAAATGATTTACTAAATTGAATCATTTAATATCAAAAGATGGGGCTAATAAAAAAGCCTCTTTGTCGAGGCTTGATTATAACTGAATATTTACGAACGGTAATCTGCATTAATCTTGACGTAGTCGTAAGATAAATCGCATGTGTAGACCGTGTCTTTGGCTTGACCGCGACCTAAATCAACGCGAATGGTAATTTCGGTTTGTGCCATAACACGAGCACCTGCTTCCTCGGTATAGTCCTCGGCTGCGCCACCATCTTTACAGATTTGAACGTCATCTAACCACACCTGAATTTTAGACACGTCTAAGTCTTTAACTCCTGCATAGCCAATTGCCGCTAAAATACGTCCCCAGTTCGGGTCAGATGCAAACAGTGCAGTTTTAACGAGTGGAGAATGTGCAATGCTATACGCAATGTCACAACACTCTTGAGTGTTACCACCACCCTCTACCGCAACAGTAATGAACTTGGTCGCACCTTCGCCATCACGTATAATTAACTGTGCTAAGCGGTTCATGACACGAGCAAGCACTTCTAATACTTTTGCGTAGCGCGCATCGCTATCTGATGTAATTTCAGTGCCACCAGCCTGACCAGTCGCCACAAAAATACAAGAGTCATTTGTTGAAGTATCGCCATCAATGGTAATACGGTTAAATGAATGCTCAACCGTTGTCTTTAATAGCTTTTGGACTAAATCACGGCTAATAGGCGCATCTGTTGCCACAAAGCTCAACATGGTTGCCATGTTTGGACGGATCATGCCTGCACCTTTACTAATACCGGTCATGGTATAAGTAATGCCATCAAGTTCAAATTGTTCAGATGCACCTTTAGGAACTGTATCTGTCGTCATAATGCCAGTTGCTGCATCATTCCAAGCAGCATCTTGTACGCTATTTAATGCAGGTTGAAGACCAGCAAGTAAACGTTCCATTGGAAGCTGCTCACCAATCACCCCTGTAGAAAACGGAAGTACTTCAAAACTGTTCACACCAGCAAGCTCAGCTAACTTCGCGCAAGTAGCTTGAGCATTTTTTAAGCCTGTAGGTCCAGTACCCGCATTGGCATTACCTGTATTAATTACTAAATAACGAGGATTGCCTTGGGCAAGATGCGCTTTAGAGACATGAACAGGTGCTGCACAGAAGGCGTTTTGAGTAAATACACCCGCAACATTTGAACCTTCTGCAAACTCAAAAATGACTAAATCTCGTCGGTTTTGGTAACGTACATATGCTTCTGTTGAGCCAATTTTTACACCTTTTACCACATGCATTTGTGGCATTGTTACGTCGCCGACAGCCATTTTTAGAACATCCAGAGTTTGTTATGAAAAGATCAATATTTCAGAAAATAGCGAGGTCATAAAACCCGCTTTATATGAAATATCAGTATTGACAGCTTATTAGAAAAGCCTGAAAAAATCGAGCGCTAAAAATAGCTTATTTTTGCTCTAATTTTAATAAAATATCTTTCTTATCAAGACCACCAGCAAACCCTACTAAAGCGCCACCCGCGCCAATGACTCGGTGACAAGGTGCAATAATCGAAATTGGGTTTTTACCATTGGCAGCCCCTACTGCTCGCATTGCTTTTTCATTTCCAATTTGAACAGCAATTTCTTTATAACTTCTTGTTTCGCCATAAGGAATGCTGAGTAATGCGGTCCACACCTGTTTTTGGAATGCTGTACCTTCAAAATCTAATGGCAATGTAAATTCACGGCGTTTGCCTTCAAAGTATTCTTTTAACTGTTGCTCAGTTTTTAATAAAACCGGATGCTCAGCTTGTTCGACCAGCTCTGCCAGTCGAACACGTTTTGGATTTTCATTGTCCCAAAGTACTGCCACCAAAGCATTTTCATTCGCAACTAGTTTTAATTGCCCAACAGGCGAATTGATATACTTATAAGACAGCAACATACTTTATCCTTTTAAGATGGAGACGAAATTTTCATTAGAACCAGTCCCGATACAATCAGTACAGCGGCAATCATTCTCATTGCACCAATAGGTTCATTGAGAAAAAATATACCCACTAAAAATGATCCAATTGCACCTATGCCTGTCCAAACCGTATAAGCAGTACCAAGGGGTAAAGTTTTCATTGATATTGAAAGCAGAACCACACTCAAAATCATAAAAACTACGGTAATAACACTAGGGGTTAAACGTGTAAAACCTTCAGACATTTTCATAGAATATGCCCAAATGATTTCAAATACACCTGCTAAAATTAAAATAGCCCAAGCCATAACATTCACTAATTTTTATAGTGTCAGGTCGTCCTGACATGATTACCCATTATGGGGGAGGTCGTTCCTCCTTATGTAAAGACTCAGTTTACTTTATAATAAAAAATGAAGGCAAACCCGAACTCAAGCTTGCCTTTATCAGAAAATATTATTCATTTTTGAGTTGTAGAATTTTCCGAGCACCATTTAAAACAAACAAAACAATAATCAATCCAATAATTAAATCAGGATAACGAGAGCCAGTGATTGCAACTAATATTCCCGCAATAATGACACCTAAGTTTACGATGACATCATTGGCAGAGAATATATAACTCGCCTTCATATGTGCCCCACTCTCCTTATGATCTCTCATTAAATAAAGACAACTAACATTGGCTGCAAGCGCTAAACTACCAATTAAAATCATGAGAATTGAAACAGGTTCACTGCCGTATATAAAACGACGTAATACATCAACTAACACAATCATGGCTAAGCCAAACTGAAACCATCCGGAAATATGTGCAGCCTTTAATTGAGCATTGAGGTTTTTACCTACCACAAATAAAGCAATTCCATAAATTGCCGCATCGGCAAACATATCGAGTGAGTCAGCAATTAATCCTGTTGATGACGCAATGATGCCTGCCATAAATTCGATAAAAAACATCACTGCATTAATAAGTAACAACCATTGTAAAACCTGTTTTTGTGCTGCATTAGCTGAAGAGCTCACACGTACTTTTTTAGGCTTTTCAACGGGTTCATAGTGAGGTTGAGTTTGCTGTAACTCTGCCCCTAAACCTAGGCGTTGCAGGGTTTGGGTAATTTTTTCAGCTTCTGTACTGTGATACACCGCTAAATGCCGAGCAGGCAAATCAAAATCAAGTTCTTGAATATGTCCAGCATAAGGTGCTAACGCCATTCGCACCATCTGCTCTTCTGCTGCACAATCCATGTGAGGAATATGGTAATAACTCACCCATTGGATTTTATTTGCCATAGGTTCACTCGGCATAGAATATTCCTGAGTTGCTACGCTTGAACACCCACAGCTTGAGCAGCTTTTATTTACATTTATTTGATTCTCTTGTTTTTCTAAAGCCATCTTTGCACCATAACTGACACAAAAAACAATGCCATCAGTATAAACTAATGGCATGTCATTAAGCTTACTTTTTGTTCAGCAATTAAAATTTTAGTGTTAATCCTGCACCATAATACCAACCATTTTCAGAGTCGGTTCCAGTTTGCCAAGCAGTTTGTTTTAAACCTTTTTCATAACCATAACCGACATCAACAAATGGCATGACCTTTTTATTGATTTCATAACGGGTTTGAAAACCTGCCTGTAAACTCGATAATCCCGTTTTACTGGCATAGAGAGATTCATCTTGCAAAACAACGTTTGCTTTTAAATAGGGCTTACCAATCAACTTTTGGGTAAAGAGTAAGTCCCTTTCAGTCTCTAGGCTCAACTTCCATAACTGATCTTCACCTGCATAAAGATAAGCATCGGTTTCAAAAAAGTAAGGCGCCATGCCATGTAAACCCACTACACCAGCCCAACGTTCTTGCTTTTCGTCTTCCCGTTGTAAACGTTCATAGTTTACCCCAACCTGTACATCCCAATAGTTGGCTACATTGCGGCTATAAAGTACTGAACCGCCATAATTGGCATCTTCCGACTCGGCCTTTTCAACATGGGCTTTAATGAACAATTTATTTTCATCCGTTCCCACCCAGCTTTCCAATTCAGAAGAAAAACTGCCTTCACCCTCTTCATTTTGAGTCCAGCCAGTATCAATCTTAGTTGCTTGATAAACCTGTCCACCATGTTCGCGTAAATGATCGTGTGTTAAAGGTTCTTGAGCAAAAGCAAATAAAGATATACCCGAGAAAGCACCGCAACATATCATTTGAGAAAATAACTTAGTGATGCGCATGACTAGCTCCTTTCTCATTTTCAGATTGAACAGGTGGCTGTGATTGAGCTGGTTGTTGGCTGTCATTTACTTGAGCAACAATCAACTTATTCATCATCCCCGCACTCATGTGATAGAGCAAATGACAATGAATCGCCCATTCTCCCAAAGCATCGGCTGTCAATAACGCAGTAACGGTTTTTCCGGGTGGAACAATAACGGTATGTTTATTTGGTAAGTTTTCAGCTTGTTGACCATTTTCCAATTGCATAAACATGCCATGTAAATGCATTGGATGAGCCATCATGCTGTCATTTACAAACTTCAAGCGAATACGTTCGCCATATTTAACTTGTAATGGTTCAGCTTCGTTAAATTTCTTACCATTAATAGTCCAGATATAACGTTCCATGTTGCCCCCTAAACGAATGACTAATTCACGCTCGGGCGCACGAGTATCTGGCTGCGGTGTTAAAGACTGCAAATCACTATATTGCAGTGCTTTCATACCTGCTGGTGTTGAAGCATTTGCCCAGCCATAAACGGGTTCATCATTTTTAGGCTTATTCTCAGATTGAGATGGCATCTCATGATTCATATTCATCATAGCGTGATCATGTTCGCTAGATGACATAGTCTGCATATCATGATTCATTTCAGACATGGCCGACATGTCATGCTTCATGTGCATCATGGAATGATCATGCCCGTCAGATGACATATCTTTCATGTCATGGTCCATTTTCATCATTGTGTGATCATGATTAGCCTGACTCATCTCTTTTTTCATCTCAGGCATAGCCGACATGTCATGTTGCATAGTCATTTGATGGCCAGCATGTTGATCGCTTTTACCCCCATGACTCATGCCCATATCGTCCATGGTTAATAAAGCACGTGGGCGTGATGCTGGAATTTGAACCAGTCCTACAGCTTGGGTATTTTCATCATGCAGAGTACCGATGGCAAAACCACTGCGGTCAATAGACTCAGCTTCAATCTGATAATTTGCTTGTTTAGGTTCTACAATGACATCGTAGGTTTCGGCTGTACCAATACGAAACTCATCAATTGCAACAGGTTTAACTGGCTGTCCATCTGCACTCACGACAGTCATTTTTAAATTTGGAATTCTGACATCAAAAAAAGACATAGCTGATGCATTAATAAATCGCAATCGAACCTTATCGCCCGCTTTAAAATTACCTGTCCAGTTTTGCTCTGGTGTCTTGCCGTTAACTAAGAAAGTATAACCCGTCACATCAGACATATCGGTTTTTAACATCCGCATCTGATTCCACATCGAACGATCTTGCCAAGTTGCTTTTAAGCCTTGTGCTTTAACTTGCTTCCAAACATCAGATACGGTTTCACGGCGGTTTTGATAATACTCAGCAGATTTCTTTAAATTCTTTAAAATACTATCGCTAGAAGACTGATGAAAATCTGAAAGCATCACCACATAATCACGATCAGTTTTTTCATGCGCCGCAACGGGTATTTTTCCTTTTGGATAAATCACGAGTGGTCCATATAGACCATCTTGTTCTTGGCCTTTACTGTGGGCGTGATACCAATATGTGCCATTTTGTTTCACCTTAAAACGGTAAACAAAATCTCCGTTTGGCGCGATTCCTTTAAAACCATTGAAACCGGGTACACCATCCATTAACCCGGGTAGTAATAAGCCATGCCAATGTAAAGAGGTATCTTGATTCTTTAATTGGTTATGAACATGAATAACAGCCTCATCCCCTTCCTCAAACTCAAGAAGTGGGGCTGTAAACTTGCCATTTACGGTAATTCGTTTAAGGGGTTTGCCCGTAACATTGACCTGTTGTTCATTAATATTAAGGTGATACTCCTTAATTGCCGCGAGGGTCCATGGTGAAACCAATAGACCAAATACAGCGACGAGGCTGCTAATTGTTTTATGAGACATTGCTGTAATCCTTTTAACTAAAAAAATAAGTAAGAAAGGATTAAGCTTTTGGTGGGCGTAAGATTTCTTGCCAGTATCCAGCTAAATGCTGTGCCTGATAAATACTACTAAATTGAGATGTACTAGGAATAAATGATGTTTCAATATCTGGTACAGCTTGCTGTAAAGCCAGATTCACCATTTGACAATGGACTGGGTTACAGTCTCGGCAGTGTTCACCATGTTGATGAGAAACTTTAACCATAGATTGATGACACATTGCCTGATTATCAGCTTGAACATGCATAGTGTGATGTGTCATTTGCTTACTATGGCATGGCATTGTATGAAGATCATGCTGCATAGGCATCTGAGCAACAGACACGCCACTCCACCCAATGACCAAAGTCATTAGGAACACAAACCAAGCATACTTGCGTAAGTGTTGCAGCGTCATCATTTATTGCCTTGAGCAATCCATTTATCTATGGGGTATAAGCATAACCAAGTTTTAAAACAGATACAATTTTACATCTTAATTGATTGTTTTTATGGTCATTAAGCAAACGGAGGTTGATGCTGAAGAACTAAATCAATCACTTCTAGTGCACCTTCTCGTTCATTACTTCGTGTTGTATAAGGCGCTACTGCTTTTAAAGCTTCAATAGCATTTTCAACCGCAAACCCATAACCTGCTGCTTTGATCATCTGGATATCATTATTGTTATCGCCAATCGCAACCACTTGATTGGCTTCAATCTGCCATTTATGTAGTAATAGCTTCAAACCATGCGCTTTATGTTGATCTGGAAGGATCAAATCAATAAAACCAAAGCCACTAGAAACAGGCACTAAAACCTTATCTGCTACGAAGCTTTGCTTCTGAAAATGTTCAAAAATTGCAAAACTTTCGTTTTCCTGAGCAGTAAAAGTAATTTTATATACCAGATCATCTAACGCATAAAAGTCATCGATAACTGTCAGCTTCTCAAAATATCGAGCGACTTTAGCGTAGTCCTCTGCATTCATACTCGTATGTACATAAGCACTCTGTTTTCCGCAGATCACCATTTTAGAGGTATATACTGGGTCAATCGCATTTAAAATCTCAATGAATTGCTCTTTGCTTAAATGAGCAAAAGCGAGTTCTTGCCCTGCATCTACAACATGTGCCCCATTTTCTGCAATGAAAGCAATTTCATGATTAATTTCTGGAAAATAAGTAACAAGCTTTGCAAGTTGGTTACCACTGGCCACCACAAAATGAATATTATTTTGTTTTAGTTGTTCATACTGTTTTAAAAAACGTGCTTTGTTGTACTGCTTCTTAGAATTAAGAAAAGTCCCATCCATATCTACCGCTAAAATTTTTACTGTCATTAATGATCTAGGTCTCTTACTAAAATCTTATTAAATCAAATTTAGCTTTACTTTTCATGACACTTTTACAGTTTTCTATCTATTATGTTTTAAAAGTTTTACACAGCTCCATCTCATTTTTTGCACAGGTCATTTTTTAGCAAAGCTTAATAAAAAAACAGACAATAAAATACCCAATACGTATAAAAAAAGAACGCCAAAGCGTTCTTTTTTCATATATTTTGTGTAGAGAGTAAACGGTTGATCTCTTTTTGTTTATTTTACCAACATTTTATCCATACGGTTATCAACACAGTTATCCATAAAGTTATAAACAAAGTTATCCACAAGTTTACTCTCAGCTTAATAAGCTTTCTTTAAACGCTCACAGTACCAACTCTAGCAAGCTCTGCACGCATTTGATCAATTACAACTTTATAATCTGGTTGACCAAAAATTGCTGAACCAGCAACAAACATATCTGCACCAGCTTCTGCAATTTCACGGATATTTGCAGGACCAACACCACCATCTACTTCTAAGCGAATATGTCGACCACTTGCATCAATAATTTTACGAGCTTCACGTAATTTTTCTAAAGTCATTGGAATGAACTTTTGTCCGCCAAAACCTGGGTTTACACTCATTAATAAAATTTGGTCAACTTTATCAAGTACGTAGTCCAAATAATGTAATGGGGTTGCTGGATTGAAAACTAGACCTGCTTTAGCACCACCTGACTTGATAAGTTGCAATGAACGGTCAATATGGTGAGATGCTTCTGGGTGAAACGTAATAATATCTGCGCCAGCTTCTAGGAAATCGCCAATAATACGGTCAACTGGAGATACCATTAAATGCACATCAATAGGAGCTTTAACACCATATTTTTTTAGAGCCTTACACACCCCTGCACCAAAAGTTAAGTTTGGAACATAGTGATTATCCATAACGTCAAAATGCACTACATCTGCACCTGCAGCTAACACTTTGTCTACATCTTCGCCTAAACGAGCAAAATCGGCAGATAAAATAGAAGGAGCAATCAAATAAGGCTTGGACATAGGTGGATGACCTGGCTAGAAGTTTAAGGAGAGGCTAAAAATTATAACAAAAAAGAACCTAGTTGGCCCGCTCTTCCTTGCTTAAATGGCAACATTTCAAACTTGCAACGTAACGTTGCTACTATAGAATGCTAAGTGCCAAACGAATTTGTTAAGGTACATTAAACCAATGTGAGGATTGATAATGAAAAGCACAACTCATCTATTAACAAATGATGGTAAACGCATTGCAAAACGTCTAGTCAATCATTGGAAGCACAAATTTGAAGTACAAGAAACTGATCAAGATTTTAAAATCTTCATGCCTAGTGCAACCATTACACTTGCACCTCAAACAGAGCAATTAAATGTTGCTATTGATAGTCAGTTAGATGATCACGACCACTTGGAAAAAGTTGTCCTTGATCACCTAAACCGTATGGCTCAACAAGAATTTCAGGTGGAATGGCAGCACTAACTCGCTGATGTTACCTTTTCTAACTGGATTGCATGAAACTGCAAGTGCTCATCCATAAAGGTCTGGATAAAATAATAGCCATGATCATAGCCAGCATGTTGTCTTAAAGTTAAGGGCTGTCCTGCTTTTAAACATGCTTGCTTAAATTTTTCAGGATGAAGTTGTTCATAAAATTGATCATCCAATCCCTGATCAACCAAAATTTCGCTAAAAACTGCACCATTTTTTAAGACTAAAGCTGTAGCATCATGAGCCAACCAGCTATCGCGGTCTGTACCTAAATAATGGCTAAATGCTTTTTCACCCCATGCACATTCACTTGGCGCGCAAATCGGTGCAAATGCAGATACAGACTTAAACTTGTCAGGATATTTAAAAGCTAAAGTTAAGGCACCATGGCCCCCCATCGAATGTCCGAAGACACCAACTTGTTTAGCATTTACCGAAAAACTTTTTAAAATGAGTGGATATAACTCATCAATTAAATAGCTTTCCATCTGATAATGCTCAGACCAAGGCGCTTGCGTTGCATTAATATAAAAGCCAGCACCTTGCCCTATATCCCAATGGTCACCTACAGCGACTTGTTCACCACGAGGAGAAGTATCTGGTGTAATCAGTATGAGGCTAAGCTGCGCGGCCATGTGCTGTGCATGGGCTTTGATTGCAAAAGTTTCCTCAGTACACGTTAAACCCGCTAAGTAAAACAAAGTTGAGCAAGGTTTACCTTCCAAAGCTGCAGGTGGCAAATAAACACCAAACTTAGTAGAGCCCTTTAATAATTGAGAATCGAACTGGTAAGTGCGCTGCTCACCTTCAAAGCAGCGGTTTTTTTGCAGGAGTTGCATCGTTTTTAGCCTCTGTTTGTGTTTGAGCAATATTTACACTACCTGTGCTTTGCTGTGGGAAAAGATATTTTTCCAACTGAGGTAGCATAAGCTCCATATTCTTACCAATCATCCATTGCGGCTCTGAAGGTTCTACACCTTGAGCGACTTCCCATTTGGTTACGGTTTGCTTAGCGGCATTAAACGAATCTTTCATTGAAGACTGCTCTCGCATGGCCAAGTCAAAGAAAGCTCGTCCAAAATACGTATAATCAGCTTCGTTATTACAACCGAACGAAGTTTTATCTGCCGCAGATGCAGTAATAATTAAAGTATCAGGTGACTGTAACGCCGGAATAAAACTTCCCGAGTAACAGGCGGAAATGACAATTACACGCCAACGAATCCCCGCTTTATCGAGCGTTTCACGTAACCATTTCGGATCGACTTGCCCCAAATCTAGAGGCGCATTTTCAATTTCAAAATGGTTTTGTTCACCGTGCGATGTCATATATAAAAATAACACATCACTATCACGGTTCATTTGCTGGCCCATACGGCGTAGAGCCAACTCTATACTAGTTTTAGACGCAATCGGAATTTCGGTTCGAGTATCTGGATTATTGACTAGCATCATCGAACGTCCGACAGTACCGAAACGTGTATCGAATTGTTCTTTAATACGAACCACTTCCGATTTAAAAACGTCTTGGTAACTGTCGCCCGCAACACCTAAGAAATACCAATGGCTTTTCGCTAGCTCACCATATTGGACTTGCTCTAACGCATCATGAAGTAACTTACTTTGTGCATAGAAAGCATCTTCGGCAAAGGTAGGTGGAGAATCTTCCACTTTCCAAATAGGCTGATCTTTTACAGAAAGCTGCCAAACAACCATAGTTGCAATGGTCGCAACCATGACCAATGCCCGCTCCCACCAAGGCCATTTCAGCTCACGCGAGAAAACCCAAATAACTGCCAAACTTTGCCACACAAAAAGTGCCACAAACAGACTCGGTAAAATACCGTTATAAATAGCGTCGGGAACAAAGTTCAAATAACCATTAGAGCCCAGATATTGAATTAAACATTGAATTAATAAAATATTGGTATCTAAAACTAGCCACAGTAAGGCTGGAACTAACATTAAACGCGGCTGATTAATACGCTGTGATAAAAAAATACCAACAATAAGCGCAATAAAAGGCCATAGTGCATACCCAATTAGGCCTTGGGAGTTAAAATCACCCATTTGACCAGCTACCAGCCAACTATAAAGTGAGTTGGTACATCCGCCTAATATTCCCCAAACTATAAGTTGAAGAATAGAGGGATGTACGATCTGCAAGGAACGTCTTGACCCCAAAAATAACCACATTCCGGCAAGCTGGTTACTTTTAAAATCATGCCAAAAGTTAATGGAAGGTTTGAGATCAATCATAAAAAGGTTTCAAAAATTTCGTTTTTGTCAGGCATCATAAGTGTATGCCTGCTAAGAATTTTAGCAATCATGCTTTTGAACTATATCACATATATTTGTGCATTATTCAAGCAATAAAACTTAACCTTACATAAGCTTACTGAAAGTAAGCATCAAAACGACAAGCATCCCCCTGCCACTGATGAGCTGGCTCTTGATTTGCTAAGAAAACAGCATGACGTGGACGTTTTACAATCACTCGCTTGGCAACTTTTTTGGCCAAATCAAGCAAATTATCTCCCAAATCCATTTCTCCATCTTCGGGTAAAAGTAAATGCAAAAGCTGCATCTGCTTTTTGACCTGGGCTTGTTTTTTAATTGCTTGTTGGTTTTGGTCGCGCTGTGGGAACATCGGGTCAAGGTAGACTACATCAACCGTTTGTGCATCTTGATCTAATTGCTGTAAATAGCTTGCAGAGTCAGCAAAGATTAGTTGAATACGATCTATAAATTGACTTAAAAATGGATCACGCTGTGCCTGAGCTTTTGAATCTTCAAGTAAAGTAAATAAAATCGGATGACGCTCAACAAGCTGGATTTGGGCACCCAGATAAGCCATAAGTAAGCTGTCATGACCTAAGCCCGCTGTAGCATCGACCAGTACTGGCTTTTCCCCTAACTGACAAGCACGAGCAATCATTTCCGATTTAAGACTTGCTCGTTTTAAACGTAGGATTTCAGCTTTCCAGTCAGGCTGCATTTTCATGCCGTTCGCAGATAACCAAAGTCCGTTTTCATCTACACAAAGTGCTAATTCAGGATTTAAACGTAAAAAACGGGCATTGAGCTTTTCAATCGGCTGTAAATCGGCAGCCACGCCTCTAGAAGAAAGCACAGCTTGGTAATGCTGTGCTTGTTCTTGAAAATCCACTTCAAAATATATATGCATGCGCAGTGCCTTTACTTTGCTTTACCCTGATCCGCAATTTTTTTCCATGCATCATCACGCAAGTAAACCGGTAAAGCATGTTCAGCATCAACCCACTGCTTTTGGGCAGCATAGACACGTGCAATCGAAGCAATGTCCTGTGCAGTAGCAGTGATTGTTTGATACTCTGCATCAGCTTGAAGAAGTTTAGCACCTGAACCAATCAAGCAATGCTTTGCATAGGCAGCCGCTTGCTCGTAGTTCATTAATTTTTCTTCATCGATACACTGCATGATGCCTTGCTCATCTAGAACAAAACTTGCAATGTAAACTTCGTTCATACGTGCATCGAGTACCGCAGTTACCTGCTCTAAACCTTCAAGACGGTAAGCCGCTTGTGCGAGAGCTTGCAAGCTAGAAACGGGAACCACAGGTAAATCTTGTGACCAAGCTAAAGCCTGAGCAACAGCAGCATTAATTCGAACACCACTAAAAGAACCTGGCCCTCGGCTAAAGGCAATTGCATCTAAACCAGCTACGTCAAGTTCGGTTTGTTGTAACCCTTGCTCAATCATTGGCAGAATGGTCTGAGTTTGTGCTTTCGCTCGCGTATCGAGTTGGAAAAAGAGTTCTTGGGTTTCATCGATTAATGAAATGGAACATTGCTCGTTTGCAGTTTCCAACGCCAGCAGTTTCATGCACAACCTTAGTATTCAATCAGATTAAAAACGGAAGTAATGATACCCCACTCAGCCCTGTTAGGCGAGTTGTTCCTATCTAAATAAAAATGCCAAGCGAGTGCTTGGCATAGAAAATATCTTACTAAAATTTTAAAAGTGAAATTCTTTCAAATCGGTATAGCTTTTAAAGTGTTCAGCATAATGTAGTGCGCTCAAACGTATTTTTGCCGCGCCATCTTCATCCAAAGTTTTCACAATTTTGCCTGGTGAACCCATCACTACTGAGTTATCTGGAATCACTTTACCTTCTGGTATTAAAGCATTAGCACCAATAATACAGTTCTTACCAATCACAGCTCGATTTAAAATGACGGCGTTCATACCAATCAAGCTATTATCACCAATCGTACAACCATGCAGCATGACTTTATGTCCGACCGTGACATATTCACCAATATTTAGCTCAAGTCCAGCATCAGTATGTAATACAGAATTTTCTTGAATATTAGAAAAATTACCAATGCGCACTATACAATTATCGGCACGTACTACAGCACCAAACCAAATACTGACCTGACGGCCTAATTCTACTTGTCCAATAAGCGTTGCGGTTGGAGCAACCCAGCCATCCCATGGCTCATGTAAGGCTTTTGGATGCTGTCCTTGATAGCTATACATCATAATTTATCAGTCCTGATCTTTATTTTTTATGAGAAAATTTTGGCATTCCAAACGTTGGTGAGTTCAGTAGAAATGGCCACTCTTTTTGGTAGCCTAAACCATATTTAAATAAGGCAATTAACATCCGCGCTGTGAGGCCCCAAATAATTTCATTATCAATCTGCAAGCTTGGGAAGTATAAAGATTGATGAGCATATCGAACTTCATATGGCGTCGGACGCGTCTCTATAAGTTGCTGTAAAGGCACAAAGAAAATTCGATCAATTTCGGTGGGCTGAGGAATTAAAGTTACCTCAGGAGGAATAAGCCCAACAATCGGTTTTACAGACAAGCCACTTCTTGCACGTTGCATAGGCAGATCACCTAGCAACTGTACATCAAACGGATTTAAAGCCGTCTCTTCTTGAGCTTCTCTTAGCGCTACAACAATATTACTTGTATCACTGGGGTCACGCTTTCCACCCGGAAAAGAAACCTCCCCCGCATGGTTGTTCATATGTATTGAACGGCGTGTAAGCAGTACCTTAGGATTATTTTCATTTGTAATCGCAATCAGTACTGCAGCTTGTGCTTCTTGTATGCGGGTGGAAAAGCGCAATCTTTGCTGTAACTTTTTTGTTAGCAAGTGCTCTTCCATACCATTCACCTATTATTCTGTCTCTCTTTGCATCATATCTGAAAATCAAACTTAGGGAATAGAGTTGATGCGTAAGTCTAAAAATTCAGTTATGCTGAGGCATCTCTATACTCGATGATAATTATGAGTTTCTGTGTAGCGTGTGGGCATAAAACCGAACAAAAAATTCCTTTAGGTGATCATAAAGTACGCCGTGTTTGTACTCATTGTGGAAATATTCATTATGAAAACCCCAAAGTAATCTGCGGTGCCTTAGCGTTATGGGAAGATAAAGTACTCCTCTGCCGTCGTGCAATTGAACCTCGTTATGGCTTATGGACTTTGCCCGCTGGTTATATGGAGTTGTTCGAAACCATGGAACAAGGTGCGGCGCGAGAAACTCGTGAAGAAGCAGAAGCCGAAATTGAAATAGAACAACTTTACTGTATGTACAATATTCCTCGTATTGGTCAAATTTATGTACTTTTCAAAGCTCAGCTAAAAGATGGACTTTTTGGTGCGGGTGAAGAAAGCATAGAGAGCCGATTATTCGAAGAGCATGAGATTCCATGGGGTGAACTTGCCTTTCCGAGTGTCGAACACACACTCAGACATTATTTTGAAGATCGTAAAAAACAAGTTTTTCCAACGCACCTAGAAACACTAGGAACTCGTTTAGACCATACAGGTTAATTTAGTTAATAAAAAAGACCGCTTTCACGGTCTTTTTTTATGGTTTTTATTTTGTCTTAATTTGATAACAATCAGCCGTTCTAATCGTTATCGTTCCACTCATTCGCTCAGCTAAAGCTTTATCCTCTTCTGTAGGAGCTGGGCTCACATCCTTAATATTATTATAGACTCGTTGATAGAAGGCATATGGATTTAACCATGAAACTGTCTTGTTATCATAAGTTGTAAGGTTAATACCATTTAACTGCCCTTGTAATAAGTTGGCAACGTTAATTTTTGCCCCACTTACAATCAGTGTTTGACTACCAGTTGCAGTAGTACCTTGAACAACATTCGAATTTAAACCAGCCAAAATACCATTGAGATTACCGAGCTTCGGTTCAGCAAAAATCATTTTTACTGTAATTGATTTGTCATTTGAAGAAGACTCTGTACCACCGGTTGTCCCTATACGATACTGTTGAACGCCATTGTTATCAATTAAAGTGTTATCTGAGACCACTCCACACTGTCCAGACATATCTGTTGCTGTTGCATTAGGTTTAATATCAGTACGAATGTCACCATTTTCATCAATCACAATACCTAAATCGATTGGTGAAATTCCAGCAGTATCAAATTTAATATTTAAAGTACCATATAACGGGAAAATATAAGTTTGCCCTGAGCTTACATTTTTTGAAGTTCTAAAGATATCTTTTGCAAGATAACTTGCTGGAGTTACTTTATAGATGTCTAGCGAACCATTATAGTTTTGATTACCTATACTCTGGCGCCATAACGCATATTGTTGAGGATTTGGTGTTTTACTATTTGTTGCACCTAAATAAAGACTTTCGCGACCAGCAATAAATGAATCATTTAATAATTTACCTTGATAAATCAGTAAATCTTCAGCGCTATTAGCTGAAGCTTTTAAATGGAATGGTTGCGTCGATTTAATCTCAGCTTGTAATGGATCGAGCCATGTGGTTTGAGCATTCGCTGTAAGTTGAGCTGGCTTAGATTTAGTTAATACTTCCATTACTGCTGTAACTGTTGAGTTACTTGTAGTAGTACTTGTACCTTTCCATTGTAAGCCGTAACCAAATGTATAACCTTGGCGATCTGAGAGTAAAAATAAATTGCCTATTACGTGTTGGGTATTAGCAGCATTTTTTGGACAATCCGCTAAATTAGCTAAATTACATCCATAAAAATTTTCTGAAATTAAGTTTGGTTGAGCTAAGGTCAAGTAATCTGACTGATATAAACCTACCAAACTCAAATGAGCCAATTGAGTTACTAAAGCAAAAGCCTGATTATCATCAATTTGGCTAACATCTAACCAAGGTTTCAAGATACTGGCGTATGCTCCACTTTGCCATTCAGCAGCAGTAATATTTTGAAGTACTACATTTAGCGTATTTTTCTTATCTTCGGTAAATAGTGTAGGTTGTATATCTCCCACTACATTATCACCACGCTCTAAACCAACGCTTTGAAAGAGTTTAACCAAGGCCATTGCTACACGGATGGTTGGATCATTTTGACTTAATGAAGCAGGTGCTACACCTGTTAAAGCCGTAGCCATATCCATAACTTTCAAACGTGGCGGAACGACCACCTTAATCTTTGAAATATTATCTAATTGAACAGAACCTAAATCGATCTTTGTTTTAGTTTGAGTGCCTTGTAAAAAGAAATTTGCTGTATCACCAAGTTTACATGTACCAACCACACTGTTTCCTGAAGCTTTAGTAACAAAACTCTGATTTGCAGCACTACTACAGGTAAAATTAAGACCAGCAATGGGATAATCGAGTGAAAACTGTAAGCAGTCACTATTTGATGCATCACAACTTCCATTTGCATTTGAACTACCAGAACCACTTGTAGGATCTTCATTAATGGTTGAGCTACCACCGCCACAACCATTCAGCATGATTGCTAATGTGGTTAATGCAAAAGGCCATAATAATTTTTTATTCATTAGATACCCTACTTATTTTTAACGTAATACTGAAATTTGAATCTGTCCCTGATTTGATAACTCTTGTTCTGCTACATCTATCGAAGAAGATAAAGGAGTTAACATCATATAACGCGCATGAGGCGGCACTCTTAAAGTACCTTGAATCGATGCATGTTGTAATATCGTAGATGGATAAGACTTGCTCTTGAAACCACTTGCCCCTTCTAAAATACAGCCCTTCTCATCTAGGAATATAGCTAAAGGCCAATAATATAGAGGTGCGGAATTACTCGCTGCAAATGACATAAGTTGTAAATGTTGTACAGATGGATCTAGTTTTACCAACTCATATTCAAACTTTTCTTTTAATGGCTTTCGAGGCCATAAATTTACTTCTTTTTTAGCTCCAAGCACTTTGATTGACTTTTTATAGCCTTGAACAAAACATTTATCTTGCTCAAAAGTCGTTTCTAATTCTTTTTGAGACAGTCGTATATAAGTTGGAGCTAAAACAATCGCTCCTTGATCTTCCTGAGATTGCTTATTAAACAATTGTTCTAAAGTAGACTTGCTTACACCTTTTTTTCTTTCGATAAACTCTGTTCTTCCAAGTCCATCCGGCATAACATAAAAGCGTTTTTTACCTTCAAGATTAAATTCCTGATCTTCAAGATATTCATTATTTACATACTCTACGCCATCAATACTTGTAAATTTAGATCGATCATTTGAAGGATCTGGTATTGAAACAGTTTGAGAAGTACTTTGTGAAGATGAATAAATTTTTGCTGGAACACTTTCTGTCTTAACGCTACTAGTCTGTTTTGTAACTTCCTCCTTCTGAGCTTTACTCATTCTTAAAGGAAGCTCTGGTGCAGTCGGTGCAGTCGGTGCAGTCGGTGCAGTCGGTGCAGTCGGTGCAGTCGGTGCAGTCGGTGCAGTCGGTGCAGTCGGTGCAGTCGGTGCAGTCGGTGCAGTATTTAATTTTTTTGTAGGGTGTGGTTCAAACTTTTTAAGCTCTTTTGAATTCTGAACATTTTCTTTAGATGCTTCTTGAACAGGTGTAGCATTTACATGCGGTTGTACAACTTGTTTCGGTGTTTCTACTCTACTCTTGGATTGCTTTTGTTCTACTTTTTTACTGGGTACAATCATTGGACGACCATCTGGACCAATGATTGTAAAGAAACCATCTGCATAAGATACAGAAACGCTTGCTACCGCAATACATAAAGTCGAGATAGCAAATTTAGGTCGAAACATCGATTTATATTGTTTTACCATTTTGTTCTATAGCTCAAACCAAGCACTGTGATTTTTGTATTCGTTTTTACATCTAGTCCCGAATAAGGGTTTAATAAAATATTATCGACACCACACTTATTCGACAATGTACTCGTACAGGCTGGAATATTGTCACGACTACGCAAGAAACCCACTGATAGGTCTAGATCTGTATCTGCGTCAAAACGATAACCTAAGCCAAGACCAAATAATTGTGCATTATTGATCGGGACCATGGTATTACGTTTATCATCAGGTATCGAACTAGCTCGAGGCTCGTAACCAGCCCTTAATTTCAAACGATCGGTTGCGGAATATTCAAGACCAATTCCCCAACTCCACGGCGAGGTAAATTTCAATGGCAATGCCAATGAATTATCGGTAACGTCATTAGATAAAAGCTTAGCTACTTTTAATAGCGTAATTTGACGATCGAACTCAAACTTAAATTTATTCCAAGCAGAATAGTCAGTCCATCCTACGTCAAAATTAACTTGCAAATCGGGTAAGATTTTATACTTAATACCTGCTTGAAAATGTGCAGGATATTCAAGATCCATTGCAACTAAACCAGACTCAACATTAGGTACATATCCCGGTAGCCCAAGAATTGCAGCTAAAATTTGTCCTGTAGCAGATGAGTTTAGACCCTTAATAAGTTCTTGAGGCGCTTTGGCATTATCAATCATGTATTTGCCTTTTAAACGCATTTTGGCAGCACTTTGATAAACCATACCAAAGCCAAAATCATCAGTTGGCTCCCAGAGTAAACCTAGGTTATAACTTGGGCTTAATGATTGTTCTAAAGACACTTGTAATGCACCCATTTTATTAAATGGATTCATGCCTTCTTGAGCATTACACATACCAAATAATAGTAAGTCCGTAATCATGTCACTATTATTTTTAAAAGGTGCACATACCACTTCATCAACCATACGCAATACACCAATCATCTCATTGGGAAAACGTAGATCGGTTTTCAGTGCGATTGCGTTATAGGACATTCCTACTGAAGCACCAAGTGATAAATGGTCATTTACTTGATAACCAAAAGATGGTGATAAATAGGTAATTCTCTCTACTGCAACTTGCTGCCCCATATAGTTACCAGGGTTACCATTCTCTGCTCCAAACCCTGCTACCAAGGGTGCATATACTGCTGTCGCATAAGTAACTTTTGAACCAGGTGGCTTATAGGCGATTCCAGCTGTAGGAGCAACTAGAGGATATCCTGCTCCAAGATCAACCATTTTTTTTAGGATCGGCACATATAAGCTTGCGTACTCGACGTCACCATGCACTGTCCCTTTGAAATCTGTACAGATATTAGCAGAAACTTCCGGACCATCATTACAAACGAGAGGATCATCTGAATAACCAAAAATGTTATAACCAGGGGGCGCAGAAAACTCACGCTGAATATCAAAGTTGGCAAGAATTCCCTGTACATCGGTTTGCAACCCATCAATTTTTGCTAAGGCTGCGGGGTTAAAGTGAACTGCACTAATACCAGGAGGATCTGCAGTTACAGCATTCCCCATCGATAGTGAGCGAATATCAACAGCTAAGTTTTGTCCTAATTGAGCATTGGCAAAGCTAGAAAAACCGGAGATAACAATTGCCGCCGTTAAAGGACATAATTTAGGATATTTCACCTGCTTATCTCCTTATTTTCGTTTTTTATTAAAACCTAAAATATCTAACGGGAACGACAAACCAAGTGAAACATCAGGTGCATCCTCAGTTAAACCAAAGCCAACCGTGCCGTTAACAATAGTATCTGGCGAAACACGTACGCCTAAAGCAAAAGCCATCATTGCACTGCTCTGGTCTGGGGATTTATAAGATTCACCGCTTTTAAATTGAAACTCGGAATTAAAGTTAAAGCTTTGCTGATAAGACATCGTTAGAGACACGTCATAGTTAAATGAATATGCAAAACCGAAAGAAAAGCCACCACTAATCCCTGGATCAAAAGATACTAAAGTACGGTCATTACCACGTACCTGATTCAAACCAGATTCCTTAAAACCATAGTTAGCAGACACAGAAGCGAATAGCACAACAGGATCAATATATTTACGAGTACTTGCCCCTACTCCAACTGAGTAATAACCTTTACCTGTTGACAGCTCATTTAAACCCACCTCATAAGGGCTATCACCTGTTTTAGTTGAGACACTACCAAAAAGCACGAGTGGTAAACGCCCTTGCTTTAATGGGAAAGGTTCCCAACGTGCTCCCAAAGAAATATCACCTAAACCCGCTGTGGTTGAATCACTAGCAATATCAGATTTAGCAACTAAAGGTAACGTTGCTGAAAGGGTTAAATTATCTAAAACGCCATATTGCGCTGTAAAACTATTTGTCAAAGTATGTTGAGCATCTTCCCTAATTCTTAAACGACTAATTCGAGAATCATCATCTCCTAATGCCACGTCTAATATACTGTCACGATAATAAGTATAATCAAGATCATAATAAGAAGAGATTACGCCCTTCTTGATTAAAGAATATTGACGTTCATTTGAAGTAAATACTTCTTGTAAATTAGTCTCTTGGCTAGCATCACCTTCTTTTTTCTGTAAAGCACTTGCAGCTTGATGTGCCTCACTATTCGGAGCTGGGGCTGCAGCATTTGTATCTACTACATTCGATGTTTTCGCAGTATTATCTGTTGTAGCTGAACTAGAGCTTGTAGCTTCTGAAGATTCTGAACTTTCTGTTCCATCTGCTACAACCTGATTCGAGCCAGATACTTGAGGTTGTTGTATTTGATCTTCAGCATAGATTGTCCCTGTAATGGCACTCATACTTAAGGCCAACACACTCATCTTCATCCATCGATTATTCATGTTTTTCCCACCCACTTTATTTATTTTACTAAATTTAAATTTGACTATTTACGCTTGTAATAAAGACGCATATAGGTTTCTATCGGCTGTCCATATGTTGGAGATTTATTATCATCATCTAATACCCGACGCATGGTGGAAGCTTTATTTGCTAAACGCTCATAGTTAAATGTAGGATATTGTACGTTCACCAAAGCATATCTATTGACCGTAGCATCTTCCACATGGCGCATGTCTGCATCTTTTAATGCCAATAGATCTTTACGCTGTGATTCAGGAACAGAAATAACAAATAAAGTATTATTATCCCAAATTTGTTTAAAACGACTTTCATCAAAGCTGATATTCCCTAAAGCAGGGTCAGCTACATATACTCTTCCATCTTTATAAGCTTTATATACGACAAAATGTTTAAAACCAGCATATGAAATAGGCACAATTGCAGGCTGACCGAGTTTAACTAAATCAGAAAACTCACCTCGGTAACCACCGCTGTCTAAACCAATTGCTGTGACAAAGCGCTTCATATCAAGTAATGAGAAACTTCGGCGCTCAATAATACGTTGATATTCGCCATATTGAAGCAAACCACTCATTGTTTGCTGTTCAGTTAAACTCGTTCCCACATAGCCATTTAATAAAGTCGTAAGTGCAGCAGAGCCACAACTATAATCATAGGCTTGTCGAACAATGCCACGAAACTGATCTTCTACAGCTGGTTTTATTGTGACAGGTTCAATATGGTTTCGATGAAATGATAAATTACGTGAATCGGCAGTCTCTGTATAATAAACAGTTCCCGGCGGCTTTTTTTCTATTTCGAAGGCTTCTGTCGCAAAGTAATACATCAATGCTGAGCCTAAAACTATCTCTAACATAAGCACTTGGTCTAAATGGTGGCCTAACCGGCCTTATTCATTTTATTCTTAGAGCAATAGCTCTACATCCCTGTGTGTTGAAGATACCTTTTTTTTTGTAAAAAACAGCTTTTTTTTAATCTTTTTGATGAATGCATAGTTTTACATTTATAAACTGTTAATTAATTCTCATTTCAAATGTTTTATATTCTTTCTTATTATATAAGCTAATATTATTTAAATAGAAAAGTATAGATATTAGTTTTATTAAGATAAATAAAAAAGCGCGTATAAACGCGCTTTTTATCAGTCTTTAAATTAGTGACCAGAAATAGTAATTGTAGAAGTCCCTACATTTAAACCTTGAATTTCTAAATCACCAATTGAAGCATTACCCGCTGCACCTAGGTGTACGCCCTGTGCATAAACGTTCATACCTTGCGTACTGTTATTTTGGATACGTAAGCCTGTAGGAACAACAGAAATATTCGCATTTACATCCAAATCACCAGTTGTATTACCTGAACCACGAACCATTACTTTGTCTAGGACAATTTTACCACCACCAGCAGCATCATTAATACCGAAGTTAGATAGTGTTAAACCACCTTGCAAGCTAGAGTTCACTTTGATCATTGCGCCTTGCGGAGTTGAACCTAACTGAACATTTGCAGAAATTTGACCCAAAGATAAATCTAAACCAGAGATAATTTCAGTTGGAGCAGTTTCAGTAATACCACGTACAGCCGTAGTTGTATTTAATGTACCAGAAGTACCTACACCAATTGAACCAACATGCACGTCAACCGCACCTACTGTTGCTGCAACGTTTAAGAAAGCACCATTTGAACCTGAAGCACCATTTGTATCAATTTTTAAATCTAAAAGGTTACCTGTACCTTTTTGAGTTACCGTAACACCACTAATTGCGATTGAACCCGCTGTACCTGAAGCGCCAGTAATACCTGTTGATGTTGCTAAACCATCATTATCGTGTAGGTATAATTTATCGATAGAAATACCACCAGAACCCAAAGCAATACCGATATTAATACCGTCTTGACCTGTAGCAGCACTAAGCGCTGCATCATCCATTGATTGCATTGCCATAGCATTTGCACTGATAGCTAAAGAAGAAACTAAAGCAAGTTTAGTGAACATTTTCATTGAGCACTCTCCCAAGAGCATTTATTTTTTGACTTAACCACTCTTACTGTCTCAAGTTGCATTTTTCTTTTGTGGCAACCGAAACTTCCAATCCTTGAGTAGTTTTGCTTAGCAATTACTAAATTACAGCTACGTTAATTTTTGTTCAACTACTGTAATGCATTTTTTGCCAATTACCCGACAAACGGTACCGATATTGATTGCCCATTCGAATTCATAAATTATTAGCAAAACTGAAGAATTGTTCGGTTGTTTTTTCCACGAAATATTAAACTCTTTCGACTCATCCGTTTGATGGACTAGAAGTTGTAGTAAACTATGTCACCTCTTCCAAGTACTTATATGTTTAAAATGTCTCAGTTAAAGAAAAAAATCTCTTTAGAAAGCTCTCAATCTGCTGCCGATATTTTAAAAAAATTAGAAGAGTTAATCGGGCTTGTATATCTTCATGATGACAACAATCCGGTTATTGGGTTTCTTCCAAATAAATATTTAATTATTCAAAATCATAAAAATTTTTTATTTGAAAAATCGGACCTAAATAATTATCAAACTTCATCTGACATACAGAGTCTTATAGATTTTTCTCAATTTCAATCCCCATATCTAAAAAACAAAAATATTGAAACTATAAGCTTTAATGGAGGATATATTGGTTTTATTAGCTATGACTTCTCTGCGAATCAATTTATAAATAATCAATTACATGAACAACCATCTTTATTTATAGGTTGCTATCATTCTTTTATTAAAAATATAAATAATGAATGGTATTTTTTTAGCGATGACAATAATGCATTAGAAATTTTTAAATATATTTCAGATTTACTCAAAAAAACTTCTTCTAAACTAAAAAATAATAGTTTTAAATTAGAAGAAAATATTCATCCTCGTTGGACTAAAAATAAATACTTAACTGCCTTTTATAAAATACAAGAATATATTAAAGCAGGAGATTGTTATCAAATTAACCTTACTCAAGAATTCAGTGCAAATTTTACCGGCTCATTATTAAATAAAGCAGAAGAGTTGTGGAATTTAACTAATGCTCCATATGCTGGTTATTTGAAGTTAGAAAATTTTGAGTTATTAAGCTGCTCTCCTGAATTATTTATTGAGTTTGATGTAGATAAGCAAATTAAAACCAGACCGATCAAAGGTACTATGCCTCGTTTTAAAAATGAAGAACAAGATTTACTTTCAAAGCAAACCTTAAAAAACTCTAAAAAAGATCAAGCAGAAAATGTCATGATCGTTGATTTATTACGTAATGATTTGAGCATTTATGCCAATACTGGCTCGGTAAAAACAACGAAGTTATTTGAAATTGAAAGTTTCAATCAAGTTCATCACATGGTAAGTGAAGTTACGGCTACACTTAAAAATGATATTAATCCTATGCAAATGTTACTCACTGCTTTACCAGGAGGTTCAATTACAGGAGCTCCTAAAATTCGAGCAATGCAAATTATTGAAGAGTTAGAAGGTGCGCCAAGAGGAGCATATTGCGGGACTCTGGGGTATTTTAATTTCGATGGCACGGGACGTTGGAATATTTTAATTCGCAGTTTTCAACAATATCAAAACCAACTCTCTATTTGGGCGGGTGGCGGTATTACGATTGCCTCAGAAGCTGAGGCTGAATATCAAGAAAGTCTTGATAAAATCTCTGCTATGCTGAACTTAATGAACAGCACAGCAGAATAAATATTAAAGAATATCTTGCTTCAATGTTTGAACTAAACGCGCATTTTGTTCATCAGTTCCAACCGTAATACGTAAAAACTGATTAATGCGAGGCTTATTGAAATAACGGACAATAACGCCCTGCTCACGCAACTTTTGTGCTAATTGCCCAGCATCATATTGCGAATGAGTAGCGAATATAAAATTCGCTTTCGATGGCAAGACGTTAAAGCCAAGTTCCGTTAAATCACGAACAAGTTTTTCTCGACTTATAATGACCTTTTGACACTGTTCTTCAAAATAGGCTTGATCTTCAAAAGAAGCGACAGCCGCTGCAATAGCAAATCGATCAATTGGATATGAATTAAAACTATTTTTTACCGCTTCAAGTGCTGCAATCAAATGTGACTGAGCAATCGCAAATCCAACGCGTAAACCAGCCAAAGAACGAGACTTTGAAGTTGTTTGGCACACTACAAGATTTTCATAACGGTTTATCAAACTTACAGCTGACTCAGCACCAAAATCAACATAAGCTTCATCAATCACAACCACACGGTCTGGATTAGCTTGTAACACTTGTTCAATCTCTGCCAAGCTTAACGCAATACTGGTTGGTGCATTTGGGTTGGTAATAATAACTCCACCATTAGGCTGAGTATAATCTTTGACATCAATCTCGAAATTCTCATTGAGTGGAATTTCTTTTGTTTTTGTTCCAAAAAACTGGCTATAAACTGGGTAAAAACTATAAGTGATATCCGGATACAGAATCGGTTCTTCTTGAAGGAAAAATGCTTTAAAAATATGAGCAAGCACCTCATCAGAACCATTACCTACAAAAACTTGAGATACATCAATATCCTGTTGCTTAGCAATCGCTTGTTTTAAAGCTGTAGCATCCGGATCTGGATATAAACGAAGCGCATCAGCTTGTTCATGTAGTACAGCTTGAACTGCTTCTACTACTTTGGGTGATGGCGGATATGGATTTTCATTGGTATTTAATTTCAATAAATTCTGGATTTTAGGTTGTTCACCTGGCACATAAGGCTCTAACTCACGAACCTCAGGACTCCAAAAACGCATTTGTGCTGTAGATACACTCATAGTCTTATCTCAAAAAAGGGCTGAAAGTCAGCCCTGAATAATCATTAAAAATACTAAAAGGCTTAAAGCTTATTGATAACGATAACGAGCCGAACGTGCATGGGCATCAAGATTTTCTTGAACAGCAAGGACATCAGCCGTCTTAGCTAATGTTTTAACGCCCTCTTTTGAGCACATAATCAAGCTAGAACGCTTTTGAAAATCATATACACCAAGTGGCGATGAGAAGCGCGCTGTACCAGATGTTGGTAATACGTGGTTTGGACCAGCACAGTAATCACCAATTGCTTCAGGTGTATAGCGTCCCATGAAAATTGCCCCTGCATGACGAATGTCTTCGCTCATTGCTTCAGCATCATCAAGACATAACTCCAAATGCTCTGGTGCAACCTGATTAATCAAATCAACAGCTTCTACACGGTTTTTTACTAAAACTAAAGCCCCACGATTTTCAATCGATGTACGTGCAATATCAGCTTTTGGCAATTCACTTAAATGTTTTTCAATTGCAGACTCTACAGCTTCTAGCAATGCTTCATCTGGAGTAATGAAAATAGCTTGAGCCACTGTGTCATGTTCAGCTTGAGATAATACATCCATCGCTAACCATTCAGCGTTATTTACACCTTCTGCATATACTAAAATTTCAGAAGGCCCAGCAATCATATCGATACCAACCTGACCAAATACAGCACGTTTTGCTGCTGCTACAAATCGGTTTCCAGGGCCCGTAATTTTATCAACACGTGGAACGGTCTGAGTACCATAAGCTAAAGCAGCAACAGCTTGTGCACCACCAATAGTAAATACTCGGCTAACACCAGCTAAATAAGCAGCAGCTAAAACGAGTGGATTTAGTTCACCATTTGGCGCAGGCACAACCATAATAATTTCAGGTACACCAGCCACATGTGCAGGCACTGCATTCATAAGTACAGATGAAGGATAAGATGCAAGTCCGCCTGGTACATAAATACCAACACGGTCAAGTGGAGTCACTTTTTGTCCTAAGGTGTTACCTAAATCATCTACATAAGTCCAGCTATCTTGTTTCTGAGCCTCATGAAATGTACGAATACGATCAGCCGCGAGTTGTAGGGCTTCACGAATCTCTTGGTTTAAACCATCAAAAGCAGCTTTAAGTTGTTGTTGAGACAATTCTAGATCGGAAAATTGATGCGCTGGATGTCGATCGAACTGTTGAGTAAGTTTTAAAACATGATCATCACCATGCTGACGAACATCAGCAATAATTTGATCTACTGTTTGAACTAAATTAGGATCATTAACAGTTTCAAAAGCTAAAAGCTCGGCAAAAACCTGTTTGAAGTTCTGATCTTGAGTCGATAAACGTCGCATCAATTTACCCACAAGGCGAAAAAGAAAAACCAAGTTTACTCTTTTTCTAGACTCTTGTGGGCATCATATCTACAACTATCGCAAAAGCATGATAGGAAATTACTTTTAACGTGATTGAACAGCATGTTCAAGTTGGGAAATGATAGGGTTTAATAAGCCTTGTTTACGTTTAAAGCTCGCTTTATTAACAATAAGGCGTGAAGATACTTTGCAAATTTCTTCTAATGGTTCAAGACCATTTGCTCGCAAAGTATTTCCGGTATCCACGACGTCAACAATATAATCACCTAAACCAACGAGTGGTGCCAGCTCCATAGAACCATAAAGCTTAATAACATCCACCTGCTCACCTAAGCTCGCATAGTATTGACGTGTTAGATTGACGTACTTAGTCGCAATTTTAAGACGACCTTTTGGACGTTCCATTCCTACTTTACCAGCTGTCATTAATTTACATTTCGCAATCTGCAGGTCTAATAGCTCATAAACATGCTGAGCACCATGTTCCATAAGCACGTCTTTACCGGCTACACCTAAGTCAGCTGCACCATTCTCAACATAAGTTGGCACATCAGATGCACGTAAAATCAAAATACGAACTTGCTTGTGAGTGGTAGGAAAAATTAACTTACGCGATTTTTCCGGGTCTTCAAGCAGGTTAATACCTGCTGTAGCAAGTAAAGGTAAAGTTTCTTTTAAAATACGTCCTTTACTCAGTGCCAAGGTCAAACCATGATCAAAATTACCCATTACGTTAAAATTAGGATCATCGTTTCTTACGTCATTCATTAACTTACTCGCTTAATTTTGGCACCTAAACCTTGAAGTTTTTCTTCGACATGCTCATAGCCACGGTCAATATGATAGATACGGTCAATTAATGTATCACCTTCAGCAACCAAAGCCGCTAAAACCAAAGAGAATGAAGCACGTAAATCTGTTGCCATTACAGGTGCTGCCTGTAATTTTTCAACACCAGTCACAACAGCATCATGACCTTCAACCTGAATATTAGCACCCATACGTGACAATTCAGGAACGTGCATGAAACGATTTTCAAAAATGGTTTCGGAAATCGTTGCAAAGCCACGACCAATTGCATTTACAGCCATAATTTGTGCTTGCATGTCAGTCGGGAATTCAGGATGCGGCAATGTTCTAAAGCTTACTGCTTTAGGACGCTTACCCAACATATCCAATTCAATCCAGTCGTCGCCACGAGTCACTTCAGCACCCATTTCTTCAAACTTGTCCAAAACAGATTCAAGTAATGAAGGATCAGTATGTGTTGTTTTTACACGACCACCAGTAATAGCCGCTGCAGCCAAGTAAGAACCTGTTTCAATACGGTCTGCAACAACTGCATATTCACAACCATGTAGACTTTCAACACCAGTAACAACGAGTGTATCGGTATCTATACCTTCAATTTTTGCGCCCATTTTAATAAGCATTTGGGCAAGGTCGGTAATTTCAGGTTCACGCGCAGCATTACGAATTGTAGTTACACCATCCGCTAAAGCAGCCGCCATTAAAATATTCTCAGTACCGCCGACAGTGACCATATCGAAGACTACTTCACCGCCTTTAAGTCGACCATCTACAGTCGCATGGACATAACCATTTTCGACTTCGATATGAGCACCTAACGCTTCTAAGGCTTTTAAATGTTGATCTACTGGTCGAGAGCCAATTGCACATCCGCCAGGTAATGAAACTTTGGCATTTCCATAACGCGCTAATAATGGTCCTAAAACCAAAATAGATGCACGCATTGTTTTTACAAGTTCATAAGGCGCAAACTGGTTATCTAAAGTCGAGGTATCAGCTTTAACGGTATCGTTCTCATAACTGATCGTGACGCCTAAACCACCAATTAATTTCACCAAAGTATTTACATCTTTAAGATTTGGAACATTGGTTAATGTAATTGGAGAGTCAGCAAGAATCATTGCCGCAAGTAATGGTAAAGCCGCATTTTTAGCACCAGAAATGCGTACTTCCCCTTCGAGCTTAACACCGCCCGTAATTAAAAATTTATCCATTAATATTTAAGCTCCGAAAAGGCTTGCTTTGCGCCATTCATCTTTGGTCATCGCACGAATTGTTACGGCATGAACCTCGCCACTTGCAATATAAGTATTTAATGGTGCATAAACTGCTTGTTGACGGGCAACAGTACGCTTACCTTCAAATTGATCATCCACAATACGGAGGTCAAATTTTCCAGCCTGTCCGCTCACCGCTACTTCCGCTTCAGGAAAAGCTTCTTTTAAAATTTGAGTGAGCTGTTCACTATTCATTGCAAAGACCTCTGGCACAACCTACGGTGTAAAACGAAGTATTTTACTATAACTTTTTCAAAGAATTCAGTACGTGTTTATATTTTATCAATAAAAAAGAGGCTATATTTCAAGCCTCTCTCAATTATTAAAAACTTATTAAATAGAAACAGCAACTTGTGAATACGTACATTGCATTTTCCGATATTTTAACAATTGTTTTTTTAGTTTTTCAGTCAGTTTTTTAATTGAAGTATACATATCATCTGCTGTTGCTTGAGCAAATAGTTCAATTCCCGGTAACCGGACTATTGCTTCGGCCACATGATTAGAACTACCTTTATGCGATCGCTTATCAATCTGATGATCTTTGGTTAATTTAATCTGCATACTATTCACCTGATCAAGATGTTTTGTTAACTGATTAAATTTTGCTTTAATATTTTCTTCTATAGCTGGTGTAATTGCTAAATGATGTCCACGAATCGTTATTTGCATAATTCTATCCCTCACCTTTTTGGGTTATATAAAGAAGAACTAAAACGATTTAATGCAATCTAAAAAAGATGATTTGGGACAATTAAATCATTCTAGCTACTCCTTTTGGTGAAATTGAAATTTCATTATTTCGTCATAATGAATATCTAGAATAGTCATACTTCAAAATCTAGATCAAGACTTTTCTTTCGGATGACGATGGAATATGTAACGATTCTCGATATTTTGCTACAGTCCTTCTAGCCACTTCTATCCCTTCATCTTTTAATAAAGCAGCAATTGCATTATCAGACAATGGCTTACGTGGATTTTCATTGGATACCAACTTTTTAATCATAGCTCGAATGGCGGTAGAGGAAGCCTCCCCGCCTGTTGTTGTTCCCACGTGACTAGAAAAGAAGTATTTCAGCTCAAAAAGTCCACGTGGTGTTAGCATATATTTATTTGTTGTGACCCGAGAAACTGTAGACTCATGTAATTCCACTTCCTCAGCAACGTCCCGTAGTACCAACGGTTTCATTGCTTCAGGACCTATTTCAAGAAATGCTTTTTGATGCTCAACAATACAAGTCGCAACTTTTAATAAAGTTTTATGGCGCTCATCAATGCTCTTTATAAAATTCTTAGCTTCAAGCATCTGATTACGCAGATATAAATTATCATCACTCTGATCTGCCCTACGAATCATACTCGAATAAAAAGAATTAATTCTTAGTTTTGGCATCACATCAGGATTTAACTGAACTTGCCAATGTAAATCCTTCTTAGCAACTACTACATCAGGAATTTGATATTCTGATTCTTGCTTTTCAAAATCCATACCTGGGTAAGGCTTTAGTGTTTTTAGCAAATCAACTGCAAACTTTAACTGATCTTTAGAAAGACCTGTTTGTTTTAATAATTTATTGAGATCATTCGCAATCAATAACTCATAATATTGAAGAAGATTTTTAGCTTCTTTTAAATATTCAGTTTCTTTAGGTAAAAACTCTAACTGAACTTTTAAACATTCGGCAAGATTACGAGCACCAATACCAATTGGATCAAGCCGTTGTATATGCTTTAAAACAACTAAAACTTCATCTTCCTCAACATCTTCCTCAATATCCATATCATTTAATAGATGTTGTACAGCTAAGATTATCTCTTCTATCTCAGCATCTAAAAATCCCTTATCATCTAAGGCATCCACAATACAATAAGCAATCAACTGATCTATTTTTGAAAAATGCAATAAATTGACTTGTTCTAACATATACTCTTTAAGTGTCATCTGAACTTGACGGTTATCCTCACGCTCTTCAAATTCAGGTGTAGCCAGAGCTGTAGACTGATGGGTATAAATGTCATCCCACTCCGTATCGACAGGTAAATCATCAGGTAAATGGTTTGCATTTAACTCTGTAGTAAGATCATCTGCCTCTTTTTTTTCTAAAGTGGATAAACTTTCTGCTATTGATTCATCTTCCACTTTTTCAAGTAATGGATTACTATCTAATTGAATTTGAATTTCTTGCTCTAATTCTAAACTTGAGAGCTGCAGTAAACGGATTGCCTGCTGCAATTGAGGTGTTAACGATAAAGAGTTCGCAACTTTCAATCCAACAGATAATTTCATATATTTCTCTTTCCAAAAAACAAGCAAAAATCATGCCTATTCATTATTTATAGCATATAGTAATAGTTTATCCTATATATTGACTCAGCATTTCATGAGAAAAGTAGTAATTTAATCTTCTAAAATAATATTAAGGTTATTTTGAGTTATATCTAATAATCGATTAAGCATGATCAAAAAGATTTATTGACTCATGAATTAAATTTTCACTTTATACCGCGCAATAAAAAACACCCCCAAGTTTAGTTGGGGGTGTTTAGAATAATGAGCTGGCGATGACTTACTCTCACATGGGTAACCCCACACTACCATCAGCGCTAAGAGGTTTCACTTCTGAGTTCGGGAAGGGATCAGGTGGTTCACTCTTGCTATGGTCGCCAGCACAACTGTTTATGGATACTTGCTTTGGTCTTATTGACTGCCGAAGCGTTTTCCAAATCTTTACAGATTGGGCTGATTGAATCTGATTGTGTTCATTTTATCTAGTGGAATAACTAAATCAAGTTGCTTTGTAGATTTATGAATCGATTGATGCTTTATATACAACTGCTTGGGTGTTGTATAGTCAAGCCTCACGAGCAATTAGTATTGGTCAGCTTCACATATCACTATGCTTCCACATCCAACCTATCAACGTCCTAGTCTCGAACGGCTCTTTAGAGGAATAAATTCCTAGGGAAATCTTATCTTGAGGTAGGCTTCCCGCTTAGATGCTTTCAGCGGTTATCCCTTCCGAACATAGCTACCCGGCGATGCGACTGGCGTCACAACCGGTACACCAGAGGTTCGTCCACTCTGGTCCTCTCGTACTAGGAGCAGA